>CAZEQA010000089.1:0-6678 GCA_964514265.1 uncultured Planctomycetia bacterium
GGCTCGTTAGACTTTCAGCAACAGAATACCTTTAAGGCACCGCCTAAGGAATGGATAGATTTAAAGCTTGAGAGGTTACGGGAAACACTGAATAAGAATACCGTTACATCCAGTTCGGCTCTTAAGGAAGTACTTGGGCCTATTCGACTTGAGCCTGTTTCCGATAAAGAAGCGGACTTTTACCAAATTATTAACAGTGGTGAAAAGGAATTCAAACCCTATTATGTAGCCCATACAAAAATTCAAACCTTGGCACTTTTAGATGAAAGGCACCAAGGTTCGAATTGGTTGCACTGGCGGAGGAGGAAGGATTCGAACCCTCGGAGGCCTTACGGCCTCAACGGTTTTCAAGACCGCCGCTTTCAGCCACTCAGCCACTCCTCCAAATTTTTGTACGGGATTCAAGACCATCGCTTTCAGCCACTCAGCCATCCCTCCAAAATTTCTATTTTATGCCAAGTTGAAATTTTGGATCCTGAGGCCGTCGAAGACGACCGAAGGATCTTTCAATATCTCAAAGAAACAAATGCTCGTAAACTGCGTAGTAGATGTCGCCCGCACGCTCCAGAGCTGTTTGAAAAAAGGCAGAAGAAGAAAAGTCCTTAAAAACTACGCTTAAGATTAAACTAACCAAAAGGACATTTAGGACATAGATTAAAGATACAGAAAATAGATATCCGGTCTTAAAGATATCGGCCTGTTTTACCTTCAGAGAGTCTACGGTCATCACCAGATGAAATGTCAGGCTAACCCCTACCAAAAACACGAAATGCGGGATGAAGCTTGAAACATCTCGAAAAAGCGAAAACAAAAAATAGACCAGCCAAAAGAATAATGTATAAGTAGGAAAAAAATATGGAAAAAGGGCAATAAAAAAGTTGGATTTAGTAGTTAACACACCGCCTCCCCGGGCAGAGACACGAAATGAGCGGATTTGTCCGCCGCAAACAAAGGTCGCTAAGGCATGGGCAATCTCATGACCGAGGACATAAAAATAATTGGGCTTATACAAAACCAGATGTATAATCAGGTAAATCACCACCCCATTTAAAAAATAGGCGGGCAGGCCCTCAAACTCCTCAATCTGGCCTAATTGCCCGGTGAAGGCTATGCTCACTGCCACAGCAACAGGCAAAAGTAAAATTCCAATTAAGACCTTAAATATGCGTATTACCATAAAAAAGCGCCTGACCCTTTTTTAGGTTGGTTTGATTTCGGTTTGTCCGTCCATGTAGGGTGAAAGGGCCGTAGGAATAGCGATATTCCCGTCGGGTTTTTGATGAACCTCCAGAAGCGCAATTACTGTGCGCGCTAAGGCCACGCCTGAGCCATTTAAGGTATGCATATATTCTACTGGCCGTTTTCCATCTTTAGTCTTGCGTCTAAATCTGATATTTGCGCGCCGGGCCTGAAAATCAGTAAAGTTGCTACAGCTGGAAACCTCAAGCCACATTTTACTTGCTGGCGCCCAGGCCTCAAGGTCGTAACACTTAGCTGCGGCAAAACTGACTTCACCCGTGCAAAGCAATACTACCCGATAAGGAATCTCCAGAAGTTGTAACACCTCTTCGGCGTCTTTAACCAAAGATTCCAATTCCTCGTAGGAGTCTTCAGGCTTAACAAATTTTACCAATTCCACTTTGTCAAATTGATGTACACGGACCAGGCCACGAGTATCTTTGCCATAAGAGCCGGCTTCGCGGCGAAAGCAGGCTGTATAAGCAGTATAATACTTGGGCAGCTCTTCCTCTTTAAGAACCTCATTGCGGTGAATATTGGTTACCGGCACCTCTGCCGTAGGAATAAGAAAGTAGTCATCGTCCTTGAGCCGATACATATCTGCTTCCAGTTTAGGCAACTGCCCTGTGCCGGTCATACTGGCGCGATTGACCAAAAATGGAGGAAACACCTCTGTGTAAGCGTGTTTTTTCGTGTGTAAATCAAGCATAAAGTTATAGAGAGCCCTCTCCAGCCGCGCGCCTGCACCCATATAAAGCACAAAATTGGACCCCGTCAATTTAGTGGCGCGGGCAAAGTCAATAATTCTCAGGTGCTCAGCTAATTCTAACTGATTGCGGAGCTTAAAGTTGGGTTTTGGAACTTTTCCCCAGCTGCGGACGACCTTATTGGCCCGGGCCCCTAAACCTATTGGAACAGATTTATGGCAAATATTTGGGACATTGAATAGAAAACTGGCCAATTTTGGCTCAATTTCCTCCACCTTTTGCCTAATTTGGCCAATTTTTTGGGATAGCGCCTTTGCGTCGCCCAAGAAGTCCTTTGCCCCGGACTTCTTCTCTATCATCATCTTGGCGATTTCATCAGAAAGAACATTCTTTTTATGTTTAAGCTCTTCCATTTCGGCGATAAGTTTGCGCTTTTGCGCATCAAGCTCAAGCAGAGTATCCAGGTCTAAATCTAGGCCTCTATCCTTAACCGCCCTTTTAACTACATCCGGATTCTCCCGAATAAACTTTATATCTAACATTTTAATATTTCCTTTTTTAACGTTTTGTGTAATGTGTATTGTGGAACGTGTAATGTGGGTGTAATGGAAGTGTGTGGGATGGAAAAGACTAAATGATTTTATATTTCCATTACACAATTAAACATTTAACCAGCATTACACATTACACATTTAACGTTACACAAAGTATGCTGGTTATTGACGACGTTATCCCTTAACCGCGCCCAATGGCCGCATGCGACAGGTGCGTTTGGAAATTCCTGCCTGATGGACTACGCTAACTACATCGCTAACATTTTTATAGGCCTCGGGCGCCTCTTCTGCCAGGGTCTCTCTTCCTGTGGAGCGCACAAAAATCCCTTTTTGTTCTAATTCCCTGGCAATGGAACGGCCTTTTAGGTTTCTAATTGCCGCCGAGCGCGACATCACCCGACCGCTGCCATGGCAATTCTTAACTAGTACCGGCATGAAAGTCCTTGTAAAAACAAAATAGTTATGATTGTCCTGTACATTCAAATTAAACACTTCTCGTACACCTAACTCCTCTATCTTCCTCACTCTGTGCATCCGTAAAGGAGAGCTAATAACATCTAGAATTCTTTTTCTATTATAACGGTAGCTGGAATTCCATCTTAAAAATTCCAAAATTTTCTCACCTTCCATCAAACTATTTCTATCTGCCTTCCCTTTAAAAGGCCACTTAATATTGCCCAAAATCCAGTTTTCAGTAAATAATTGGCGAACAGGAAACAACTTATTGCCATATTTATGTTTCCGAGGTAAACCTTTTACGCGTTTAGTAAAATTTAAGATTTCTTCTAACTTTTCAGATATCTGAATTACATAACAGCTCTCTCTCTGAATAGAAATATAAGGTAAAATTCCCAGCTTTAAACATGCTAATAGAATCGCTCCAACCAATTTCTCGTCGCTATTAAATATTTCTATGACGCTGTGAGCTGGATTCCAAGTACCATCTCCATCTATAACACCTGCTAAGAAATTCAATGTACTCACCTGATTTAATTGCAAAATCCATGTCTGTAAACTGTCACGTATGGCTGCGATTTCTTTTACAATATATTTTCCTCCAGATATAAAATCAGTGGCTGTTCCTAACATCTCCTTACCTCTTATTAATCCTCCACCGGTTTTCGTTTTAGTCTCTTTTAAATCGTGTTGATAAACAAGCTTAAAAGAAGACTGGACACAGTCAATAAAATGTAATTTTTTCTCGGTTTTCTTCTGAGTAAAAACAATCCTTTTATTTTTTCTGTTTTCGATATATCCATCTGTAGTAATAGCACCTATTAAGAATGCTAAATCTGGGTAATGCAACCTCCAAGGAATTTCCAATTTGTCCAAGACGCAGGTCATCTTTCGATTGTCTATAACTTTATTTATTGCTTCAAATTTCAATTCTGTGCTATCAAAAACAGAAAATTTATGATCCAGGCTAGTATCTAAAGTACTAAACCGAGACTTATTTGTCTGTGAAACAGATATTCTCATTACTGGTGTTGCTCTCTTACTAACTTCCAAAATTGGCTTCCATTCAACAGTCAAACTATCTTTATTAATTGATGGTGTGTGATAAGTCAAGCCTAATTTATTGAACTCGTATATCTCTTTCAATGTCACAATTCCTCTGTCAGTTAAGATTTTGGTATCTCCTGTAAAGCAGGTGCTATAAAAGGTTTCTGCTGCCTCTTTTGTGCCCACTAAAAGATAAGAGTTTCTACCCATATCGCCGGGAATAATTACCGGCTGGCCCACCGATTTATATTTTTCGGGAAGTTCTGCGTGTCCCGGGGGAAAGGCGCGCGTGGCGCCTTTGCGATGCACACAGAGGAGCTTCTCTTTGCCCTCAACAGTGTGTTTTTCTATCTTAGCAATATTATGGGCTACATCATAGATTAAATCCATTCCCAAATCTTTCGGACCTAAATTAAAAAACTTCTCAAAAGTGCGCCGGGTAAGTTCCATCAAGACCTGGCGATTACACCAGGCGTAATTGGCTGCGCAGCGCATTGCCCCCAAGTACTTCTTTCCCTCCGGCGAATTTACCGGCGCGCAGGCAAGTTGCCTATCCGGCACGCGAATACCATATTTATCCAAACTGCGTATCATCCCCTTGGCATAATCGTCGCAGATCTGGTAGCCAAAACCGCGGGAGCCGCTATGAATCATTACGGTAACCTCACCCAGATGTAAATTGAACACCGCTGCGGCCTGCTCGTCGTATATCTGGTCGATAACTTGTACTTCTACAAAATGATTACCCGAACCCAATGTGCCGGATTGTTTTTCTCCGCGTTCATAAGCGCGCGATGAAACCGCCGAGAGATCTGCCCCCTGCATTGCCCCGCGCTCTTCGGTATATTCTAAATCTTCGGGCCTTCCGTAGCCTCGCTCAACAGCCCACATCGCGCCTTTAGTCAGCAGTTTTCTTTCCTCCTGGCCGCTTGCGCGGATCTTTCCTTTGGAGCCAACACCGGCGGGGATATTGTTAAACAGCGCATAAACTAAATCGCGCATCTTTGCCTTAACATCTTTCTCGCTGAGATTTGTGCGCATAAGTCTCACGCCGCAGTTGATGTCATACCCGATCATTCCGGGGGCAATTATTCCCTTCTCGATGTCAAAAGCAGCTACTCCGCCGATTGGGGCTCCGTATCCCCAGTGGATATCGGGCATGGCTAGGGAATACTTGACAATCCCGGGAAGATGGGCGACATTGGCTACCTGCTCCGGCGCGCGGTCGGTGCGGATATTTTTCAGCAGGTTCTCGTCGGCATAAATGATCCCCGGAACGCGCATACCCGGATTGTAGCTTTTAGGAATGCGCCAGCGGTAATCGTCAATCTTCTCAAGATGTCCCTGCCAGGTCTCTTTCATATGTCGAATATCACTTTAATGAACGCATAATTTACGGAGCGCTAAGTGCGACGTAAATTATATGCGCGAATTAATCCCGAGCCCTAAAGAGCCCGGGATCTCACACATCAAATATCACTTCAGCTTGCCAATAATCTTTGACCTTCTCCACCTTAAGCTGATGGTAAGTTACTGCCTTAATCTCCGTCTTTAATCTATGGCGCTTAAAATCCAATTTTTCTCCTTGCGCCTTGGCAGAAATCGAATTCTCGGTCAATTTATCAATCAAAAATTCTTTAAAAATTATCTTTTTGCTGTTGGATTGATAGAGGAGTTCGCTTAACCACAACAAAAAAAGCTCCTCAATATTGGGAGCTTCCTGTTTTATTTTGAGCGACTCTTTTGGGCGCACATTTTTTAAATCCGCCATAATCTCGAACATTCCGTAGGCGGCATTAATAAAGAGTTGATTCAGGTCTCTGCCATAGGCGCGTAGTCCGATATCTGCGGTGTGATCGATTATTTCATAACGCTTCATCAAATCCTTATCTTAATATAGTCATACGGCTTTTGCTATCGGAATCGAAATTTGATGAGCCGCGAAGGACTCGAACCTTCTACCCCATCCTTAAAAGGGATGTGCTCTACCAGATGAGCTAGCGGCCCACCAATATTCAATTGTTAAATAGCAAACTCAAAAAGGGGTCAGGCCCTTTTTTATTTATCCTTCCCGAATTTCCTTTTCTTTCGCTTCCAGGGCCTCATCAAGCTGGCTGGTATATCTATCGATAAGTTTCTGCACCTCATCCTGCGATTTAAAACGGTCGTCTTCGGCAATCTCTTTGTTTTTCTCCAACTGTTTTAAGGCCTCATTAGCATCGCGCCGGACTGTGCGCAGAGAGACCTTTCCGGCTTCGGCAATGCGCTTGACAATTTTATCTAATTCCTCCCGCCTTTCGTCGGTAAGATGGGGAATAGAGATGCGGATGAGTTTGCCGTCATTATTGGGAGTAATGCCAAGATTGGATTGCAAAATAGCCTTTTCTACCTGAGCAATTACGGAGACATCCCAGGGATGAATCACAACTAAACGTGCATCCGGCGTAGAAATAGTGGCCAGTTGTTTAAGGGGGGTCTTGGCTCCATAATACTCCACTAAAATACCTTCTACCAGACTGGGAGAGGCCCTACCTGTGCGCACTTCGGCAAATTCCCTTTTTACCGCCTGCACTGTCTTTTTCATCTTATCTTCGGTCTCGTGGAGTACATCTTTAATAGCCATTGCGTCCTCCAAATGAATGTAAATTATTTATGTTACAATTGTGCCGATGTTG
>CAZEQA010000090.1:0-6638 GCA_964514265.1 uncultured Planctomycetia bacterium
AGAGACATTCTCACAGGAACAAAGGAAATCACCTCTGGCATTACCGTAAGCAAATCATTAGAGGATTTTGCCGAAATGCTCTGTGTTGTTGCACAAGTTTCTATAGAACGACGCTGTGCGGGGGTGAGAGTTTGTTTCCCACAAAATGAAGTCTCACGAATAAAAATAATTAAGCCTGACAATACTGAAATGTGGAAATTTGAATTAGTGATAGATGGAGACAAATATATAACATTGTTGGAAGACATAAATGCCAGGCTGGAAGGAGAAAGACTTGGAATCGTAATAAGTAACTATTATGAAAAAGAGGCACTTATGTTAAAGATCGATGGTAACGGTGATTTAGTTATAAAAGATTTACAGTTCGTATTACCGCAAGATGTAACAGAAAGACCATCAAGTGCTATTGCCGTGGAAGAGCTTGTTAGATTGGCAAAGTTATCTATTAAACTTCATATACCTGAAAAGAGAATAATGCAACACCCAACTCTCCTTAAGCAAGACTATGAAAAAGTAACTCTTCCGCGATGGAAAAAGCTTACTAAGGACCTGGGCATACCGGAAGATGAGATAAGGTGTCTTCCCTTAATACTTCTGGCAGATTTTGAAAGTATTATCCTTCCCAGGTGGAAAAAGTTAACTGGCAAAGGCAAAGGAAAGCCGGGCATACCGGAGGAGTTAGTAAGACAGCACCTACAGCTGCTTAGCTTAGATTATGAAGCCAATATTTATCCTACGGGTTATTATCTTGTCCACGTATCTTCTCTGGCATCTCAGGTAATTAGAAAGCACCCAGCAATCCTTATTAAGTCGTTAAGAAATAGAGTAAGGCCAAGGACAATATTTTTACTACTCAATGGCGCTGAAATGGACACCGCAAATGCAGTAGAAAACGAGAATAGATTTATGAAGAAGTTAGAAAAGTTAGGTTTAGACTCTGATAGATATAAGAGATATTTTGCAGAATACAAATTAAAAGAGAAACAATTCAAAAACATAAAAAATTCTGCTGTAGGATTGGTGAAAAGCAACACTAAAAAAAGACAAGAGTTAAGGATAAGTATGGTTTGGCTGCGGATTTTTTCTGACCAGTACATCGTGGCACATTATCATAAGAAAATGAAGGAAGCTAATAAATTAAAGGAAAAGATATATAGGAAAATAGACTCAATAGCAGATAGCCTGCCAGCTACAAGGAGGGATTCAATAAGAAAGATCTTAATAGAGAGTACTGAAGACTACTTATCATTTCATCTGGAAGGCTTTAACCAATATGGACCGATAAGAAACAGCTCTGCCGCAGGATTCGTATTGATACCCAGCATAGAGGATTTGAGAAACCTCTGGCATACTGTTCGGTCAATTTCGGGAAGTAAAGGCGCATCCAAAGGTTCATTCTCTGAAGCCCTCAAAACTATAAATCGTTATTTTAAGAATAAGGCCTTTACAATGAAGGAATTTCAGGAAAAAAGAATAAACACGGAAAGCGGAGAATCCTATTCCGATACAACGATATACAGAGAATTGAATGGTCTTATCTCTCTGAAGATATTAGAGATAGTAGATGAAAAAACAAGACCTTATCAATACCGATTAAAGGA
Organism: uncultured Planctomycetia bacterium; assembly: GCA_964514265.1. GTDB lineage: Bacteria > Omnitrophota > Gorgyraeia > JAFGHF01 > JAFGHF01 > CAZEQA01. The sequence goes on from CAZEQA010000090.1 coordinate 1,602, forward strand.
AATTTATAAAAATACACCACCGGAGATTAAAAGAGGCATACACAATGTTTTAAAAAAGCTACCTGCGCGTATAAGAACTTTTGAACAACGGAGAAGGTTAACAGAAGTACACGCTGAGGTCATAGTCTACCTGCATCATCCCTCAGAAATGAAAGATAAGGTAAAAAGAAGAGGATTCACCAGAACGGGCATTGCTTCTATAAAGAACAGCGAGGAAGACCCGGATACGTGCATCAATTTTATTTATTGGTTCACCGCTCAATTAGTTGAACCTGGAGAGATTCATTTTGTTTACCGAACCGCTTTGGCTAAAAGTATGGTAGGTGCTTTTATCAAGGCGCTGAAGGATAAAGATGCTCGCGTGCGCCTGCAAGCTGCCAATGCAATTATACATGTGCATAAATTTCAGCAGATTAAACTTATAAGAGATGGTAAGCCTATTTTTCCTGAGGCCTGTGTGCCCCTTCCGTCATTGATAACTGCGGCCGATATTCTGATTGATAGTCTCACAACCGAAAGTCCAAATGCTTTGCCGAAGGGGGATTCTCGCAAGGCAACAGTGGCAAATACCCTGTATGAGCTGGGTGAGGTCTTATCCCTTCAGATAGATGCCCCTGGTCTTCTGGAGAAAGCCGGCCGAGTCCTTCATAGAACATTACTGCTAGAGCAAGATGACGAGACAATTGTAACCGAGGTTATTCAAGCTTTAGGCTCGTGTTCAGGCCATCAGGCGTTTGATAGCTTAGTACCCTATTTAGATAAGAAGAATAGAGGCCTTCAGACCTTGACGGTTGTAGCATTACAGGGTATCTGCAATATGGCTACAACTACAACCTTAGAATTCTTAAGACAAAAGGTAAAAGAGCATATGATTTGTTTTAAAGACATCTTGTTAGACTCGCAGGCCAGCAAGAAGGTCAGATATGCTGCTTGCAGCATAATAAGGTTTAGTAGGAACCCGGAGACTATAGAAACCTTACGTATTGCATTAAATGATAGTTCAGAGACAGTGATGACGGAAGCGCTGCGCGGCCTTTGTTATTTCAGTAAGAGACCGGAAGTTAGCGCTACAATTCTTGATTGTCTCCTGAATTGCGGAATTCCATACGGAAGGAGAGTTAGTGCTCTGAGTCTTATTAAACAGATAGGAGGGGTAAGTCTTAGTAAAAAGCTCCCAATGAGGCTGGCTAAACTTAGAGAGATGGTTATCCAAACTTTTGGTAAAAAGGGTGCTTTTAGGTCACTCTCGCTTCTTAGGCAGGATACAGTATCTTGTGCCGATTGTCTGGAGTTGATTAAATCAGAGACCATTTACTTAAGGCCGGCATTAGATAAAAATACGGGTATAACCCTAAAAGATATTGCCGTACGGAAGACTTTTGCTTATAGACAAGCCGAGAGGATATTTAAGTTGCTAAAACAACTGGGTATATTTGTTCCTCTGGAAGACGAAGAGGGATATGTTAGATGCTGCGATTCAATGATAAGTCTGGATAAATCAGGCCGGCCAAACCTAAATTACGCCAAAATACTCATTGATGCCATAACTGAGGCAAGAGATAAGACTGGTATAAAAGGCGAAAGAAGACCTTTACATTGTGCGTATATTCCTAAAAATAGAATACCGGCGGTAAGGCGGCTTATTCAAAACACAATCGACGCAGTCCAAGCTCAATATAGGTATGAAGGAATGATAATAATCCCTAACTGGGCTGATTTGAGAAATTTCTGGCGGGTAGTTTGGCGTATTGTATTGAGAAGGATAAAGGCCCGAAATAAATTGTATCTTATAAGACTATATGGCAGCCTCCCCAATGAATTGCCCGATTTCTTTAAAGAAAAAGTAATAAACTATGTTCAACCGCCTGAATATTTTTATGGAGAGCTTAAAGAGTCAGATAGAATCTTGTCTTATTTCCGAGAGCACATACGTAAGGCAAAGGAGAAAAATGCAATCCCTATTTTAATAGATGGCTCACATCTATTTTCATATTGGTTTTGTATAGCGCTAAGAGAAGTTTACGGACTTGAACCAGATGTTGTAAGCTTAGATGCACACTCAGATATATACGGATGGGATTTTGGGAATGGTACCTTTTGGGGTTATATGATTGCCAACAATATTATTGACCCGAAAAAATTGACAGTAGTAGGTACAGAGGTTGGATGTGACCAAGAGAGAGAAGCTCGAAAGTTAGGGGTTATATTTTCCTATGATAGTTTACCTAAGCATAGGAGATATGAGAATGTATTTGTTTCATTCGATACAGATGTACGTGAGGCAATACATTATAAGCGATTACAGGAAATCGGCAGAAATTTAGGTAAATCCAACATATTGGGGTTGCATATGGCTGAAATATTTAGAGATACTATGTATTTAAATAAAGCAGAATTAGGTTTTATTACGGCATTGTTTCCTCAGGTTTTTCGCGAATCTAACTTAAGGATAAACAATAAATACTTACGCAAAAATTTGCTCTATTTACCTTTCCAGGATATTCTTAATCGACTTCGCTATATAATCCGGCACATTGTAAGCTCGGAAAGAGTGTTTCATCACAGTGATAAAGTAAAAAGTAATCGGAATGCATCCAACAAATATGACGATATTCGCATAAGCAGATTCGAACACCAGACATTAATTGAAGCAGAAGAAGAGCGCATCAATAGTAGCATTTGGCAGGTTATTTGGCCGTATTGCTTGGATCCAGAAAGCATTTGTTTTCAGGCTTCCATTGGAAAATCAGAAGAAATTGTTGGCTGGGCTATTGCTGATAAAAGAGAGGATTTTATCAAACAAGAACCACTTAGCAATCGGTGGGATAGAGAGCTTCAACCTAAGCTTAAATTTATGATATATGTTGAGCCAAAACATAGAAAAGGAGGCGTTGGTTCAGCGCTTTATGAGGCCATTATGAATTATGCTGAAAGCCACGGATATAAAATTGTGGCATACGTCAAATTATGTGGCAAGGAAGCTCAGAAACTAGTAGATTTTCTAGAAGAGAAGAAAGGCTTTGTAGTGGCTACTTTACCTGGCGACAGCCGCATATGGGATAGTAAAGTGGTATGGAAGAAAATAATAACAACGCACTCTACCTCTGACTCAGGTCAAGCACTTCATAACTCAAAAGGAATCGGGCTGAACGTTTGTATCATTGCCTTAAGCTTTTTAAGTTTAGTAGCGGGTGGTTTTATCGCCTCGGTTCACCACGGTGGAGGCCTGACGGAATTCTGGAAGTCATTTACCATCCGCAGTCAGCCGCTCCAAGAAATTTTAGCCGATTTAAACCTACAACAGATTACAATTACTATCATAGTTATAGCCACGACAGTTTTAGCCGCATTATACATATACAACAGAAGAGATAGAGGTGTTCCTCATTTTACTAAAAAATGGTTGCTATCCTTATTTTCTACTCTCACCCCCAAAGATTGCCTGTGGTGGAGAAGGATTACCAAGATTTCTTCTCTAGAAAATGGACTTACTGCTGCCTGGACAAGTTTTTGGAATAAAGGGTTCGTTTCTCCAATAGCATATGGGTCGTATCCTAAAGAAATAGAGAAGTTTTGGAAAGATTTTTTTCATAGGATAAAAGAATCTAAGCCTGGTGCCAAAATATTAGATATATGCACCGGTAATCTTGCTATCCCCATTATTGCAAAAAGTGTATCAGATAAATTTGATATTAGCGGTATAGACACCGCAGATATTAAAACAGATACCATAGAAGATAGTGAAGGAATAAAGTTTTATAGAAGGCATGCTGAGTGCACTGGCTTTAAAAATGAATCATTTGATGTGATCACAGGTTGCTATGCCCTTGAGTATACAGCAGATAAAAATAGAAGTATAGAAACGACTCTAAGCGAATTAAATAGAATTTTAAAGAAGGCAGGTAGAGGGATTTTTGTACTACATCATCCCAAATCCGACCTTGTAGAGACGATAAAAGAGAATAGAGATACAGCTATTAAGATATTAGAGTTAGGGGTGTTAGACCATTTGAGCCAGTTTATAAAAACAAAAGCCGATGCTGATAGAGAAATTTTACTAAAAGACAGAGATGCTTTTAAAGTAGAGAGAAGTAGATTCGATAGGGAGATTATAGGAATTATAGATTCAGCCACTGCTTTAGTTATTGATAATGCTAAGATTGCCCAGCCTTCTAAAGATAAAGTTGAAGAATGGAAAAAAGACCTAACGTCTGATATATTAATGGCAAATCACTTACTTGAAGATGGGTTTATATTTAAGAATGAAGACCAAATAAGGATGCTATTTTCTCAATATGGATTTAATATTTCTTTTCTTGGGCTGTTAACAGTTGGTAAAGAACTATGGGGCTGGGCTCTAACTGTGTGTAAAGAGGGCATTTCTGATTCCAAAGCAGAGACGTTTCTCAAGCCAAAGCAAGATGTGCCTCCGAAAAATAAATCTGTGCATAACAACAGAGGAATCGGCCTATGCAGTTGTATCATTGCCTTAACGGTCTTAAGTTTAGTGCTGGGTGGCTTGGTGAGTTTACTCCATTATCTTGCCAAAACCGGTAAAATCGGCGGCGAGTTGCTGGGAATAGGTAGATTTTCTCCTGTTGTACATTTTTCCACCCATTCCCTGGTTTTATTTACCGTAATCCTTTCCCTCCTGATTTTCCTGCAATGCTATGGCCCACAACTCAAGGATTGGCAGATTGAGATTCAATATACTCCCTGGCATCAGTTTGCTAAGACTTTCCAGCCGAAGAGGTTTATAAATGGGCATGATCCGCTTCTCTACAATTACCTCTCCAATGCCACCCATCCATTAGGAAAGTGGCGGATTCCACCGTTGGCAGTTAGAGAGAAAAAAGAGAGGAATCGCGCTTTATTACAGGGCCAGTTTGATAGTCAATTTGAACAACTAAGGGCAGAATTGGCAGAAGCTCTCAAGATTAAGAAGATATTGTGTCTACCTCCAGAAGATATAATGTGCCTTGCGGGAGAAGTGTTTGCCGGAGAATTTGGGCATTACCGCTCTGAAAGAAGTATATG
>CAZEQA010000091.1:0-6570 GCA_964514265.1 uncultured Planctomycetia bacterium
CTTGATTGGTTTGTACTCCGGAAATAACACCATCATTAACTATTAAGCCGGCAACCTCTGTTTGGTAAACTTGAAGATTCTTCTTATTTCTTACGGCCTTTTGCATATATGCCGAATATTTTTTTCTATCCACCTGGGCGCGGGATGACCAGACCGCCGGCCCCTTGGAGGCATTAAGGATTCTAAACTGGATACCGCAGGCATCGGTAGCCCGAGCCATCTCACCACCTAAGGCATCGACTTCTTTAACCAATTGGCCTTTACCTATGCCGCCAACTGCCGGATTACAAGACATCAGGCCAATGGTATCTAAATGTAAGCTAATCAGCAGGGTAAGGCACCCCATACGGGCCGAAGCCAAAGCCGCTTCGCAGCCGGCGTGTCCCGCACCAACTACTATAATATCGTAGTTCTCTTTTACCATCGTACTTTTTTAGCGGATAAGGAATCTATTTCTTACTCTTTTTGCCTGGAAGAACTGGCGGGTAAACCTTTTTGCGGCGATGTGGTCAAACTTTTGGCAGGAAAAGATATTAATGTAGGCCCTACTCCAAAGGTCGGAAAAATGGCCGGTGATGGAGCTGGTTTCGATTAACTGCACTAAGGAATATCCTTTCGTATATACCTTTTTTTCTCCAAAATAAGGAATAAGCGTCTTCCCGTATTTTTTCATTTTTATCAGTTTGCAAAGCCGGTCTACATATTCCTGAAGTTTTCTCCGCGATGTAAGTATCTTTTCTTCGCAGCCCTGGAGGTCCATAATTAATTCATACCCGTAAGTTTTCTTTTTCACTTTACGATACTCCTTATGTAGTTGGGGAGCTTTTTGCTGGCAAAGTGGATGTCCGGATTATAATAACTTGTCTTTAAATTCAACTTTTTGTATCTATTTTGTATCTTTCGATAAGAGACCTTTTGCGGATTAATTCTCTTAGAGCCGATGAGGAAGCTAAAGAAACCTCCGATATAAGTGGGAATAGCCGCCAGCTGCACTGATACATAGGGAAAGACCTCTTTCATAATCCTATAATTCTGTTTTATTTCTTCTGGTTGCAAAATTGTGGAACCTGTCTGCCTGATTAGCATTCCTTTATCAGTAAGTATAGAAAATATATTTTTGTAAAACCTTTTCGAAAAAAGTACTTTGGCCACTCCAATCGGGTCGGGGGAATCCACAATCACTGTGTCATACCTCTCTTTAGTCTCTTGAATAAACTTTGCTCCATCATCGATAATTATTTTGACCCTTTTATTCCCTGCCAATGTGCCCCTGCTTATGGAAGACAGGTACTTTTTCGAAGCCTGGATTACTTCAGCGTCAATTTCTACCAAAGACACCTTTTTTACTTTATGTTTCAAGACCTCTCGCAGCACACCGCCGTCGCCTGCTCCGATAACCAGAACTTCCTGAGGATTGGGGTAGGTTAAAAGAAGGGGGTGGGTAAGCATCTCGTGGTAAATAAATTCGTCTTTTTCGGTGGTCTGGATTGTTCCGTCTAAAGCCAGCATATTTCCAAAACGCGGCGTTTCATATATCCTCAAATTTTGAAAGGGCGTCTTTTTCTTATAAATGAGCTTTCCTTTAATTCCTATTTTAATATCGGGGTATAGGCTTTCATAAAACCACATCTAAAGTATACCTCTTTTTAATTCTGCGACTTGAATCTTTTCTGGTCTAAATCCTTCTTTTATTACCGGTATTGCCTTATAAGGATCGACATCCCCGCAGACAAATATATCTATAGCAGCATACTTATATTCCGGCCAGGTATGGATACTGATATGGGATTCTTTAATAATCGCTACTCCGGATATGCCGGGGGAGGGAGAGAATTTATGAAGGTTCATTTTGAGAAGTGTCGCTTGGCATGCCTTTACAGAGTCTATTAATATCTTTCTTATTTTATGAAGCGAAGAGAAATTTCTGCCGTTCCAGAGCTCAATGATGAGATGAGTCCCTGCATATTTTATATTGTCTTTAAAAGAGCAAAACTCCTTCTTCATTCCCACCCCCTCTTTATCCCTTTAGTTATATTAAAGCAAAATTTCCCCATTTCGCAAGAATTTTTTTAAAATTTTTTCATTTAAAGATTTGGTAGGCCATAATGGTTAACATAATTAGGCCTATCGCCACCTTGGCCACTATCGAGCCAATCCTTCCGATTACGCCTCCGGCGCCGGCCTTCAGCGACCTGACAAAATCCTTCTGAATAAACAGTTCAACTAAGAACGCTCCCAGAAAAATACCTAAAAATGTGCCCAGGATAAGACCTATGCCCAAAAAAGCTGCACCGATAATCGCCCCGAGAACTCCGCCGATAATCGCCCCGAGAACAGCTGCATTGGAGGCGCCGAGCCTCTTACCGCCAACGATAATCAAAATATACTCTAACACCTCTCCGCATAGATAAAGAGTAACCAACACGATAAGTGTCTTTACGCCCAGGGTAGAAAAATCAGTCAAAACGGCATAAACTGTAGCGCCGATAAGCATGATTAAAGTGCCAAAAGTAGTAAAGAAAATTGCCGCAAAGCCAATTAAACTAAATACTATTAAAAGAGCTAATGCCAATCCCTCCATGAGACTTTTTCCTTCCTGCTTTAATGTGAATCCTTAAAGAAGTCTTTATGCCTTAACTGTAGTCCCAGCTCTTCTTTTTTATCGGAATATTCTAAGGCCGACTCCCGAGATATCTTTTTCGCCTCTACAAGTTCCAATAAACACTGATTGAAGCTTTTCATCCCATAGATATCACCGGTAGCAATGTATTTGGGTATTTCCCATAATTTGTTTTCCCTTACCAGAGCGGATATCGTCGGGCTTAAGGTCATCACTTCATAGGCGGGGATTAGGCCTTCGGTATCAATGCGCGGAATGAGTCGCAACGAGACTACGCCTTTAAGAAGAAAAGAAAGCTGGTTAAATACGAAATGGTGCTGTTGGGAGGGAAAAAAGTTTACAATTCTTTCTACAGTAGAAGGCAGCGGTTAAGGCAGCGTGACAGGTCCTTTCGTCCCTTATATTGCCGATGAAAATGATATCGGGCGAATGAATGGTAAATTGTTTTAAGGCGTCGGCATAAGAAGAGACATCCCTGCCTATCTCTCTCTGATTGACTATTGATTTTTTATCAGTAAAGGTAAATTCAACTGGCTCCTCAATAGTCAAAATATGCTTGCCGGAATTCTGATTGATAAACTCAATCATTGAGGCAATAGTTGTCGACTTGCCGCTGCCGGTAATGCCTGTAAGAAGAATCAGGCCGCGAGATTCACGGCAAAATTTTTCTAAAACCTTTCCCGGAAGATTCAATTCCTGAAAAGTCGGGACGCTTAAATCAATCTTTCTGACAACTATACAAAGAGAACCTCTCTGGTAAAAAATTCCTACGCGGAATCTCCAGCGTTCGCTATGCCAGCTGGCAAATTCACAATTCCTATCTTTTTGTAACATATCTTTTTGATAATCATCGGTGATTTCGGAAACTATTTTGTCCACATCCTTCGAGCCAAATTCATAATCTGCAATCGTCCTTACCTCTGTGCAGACTCTCCCTTTTAAAGGGCCGCCCTTTCTGATAAAAATATCCGAAGCATTTTTCTCTATCATAATAGCAAGGATGTCCTTGAAACGCATCTTTCCCTCCTCTTTTTAGAACCCCTTCTCACTTATTTTACCTCAAAGAAAAACCCTCTGCAACATATTTTATTACAGAGGGTCGAAATTGCAAAATTTTCTTTATTTCGCAATATTCACATTAACGGCGCGCGGCCCTTTGGGAGAATTTTCAACTTCAAACTCGACTTCTTCATCCCCCTTCAAGGCATCAAATGTAATACCCTCAAGGCTGCTTTGGTGGAAAAATACTTCTCTGCCGTCTGTGTCATCGATAAAACCAAAGCCTCTATCGCGGATAAGTTTCTTTATTTTTCCTTTATGCATCTTTATCTCCTTAAATACGTTATACCTTCACTACATTTATGGCTTGTTCACCTTTAGGGCCCTGCTGAACTTCGAACTCGACTTGCTGACCTTCATCTAAAGACTTATAGCCTTCACCCTGAATTGCGCTGTGATGCACAAATACATCCTTGCCTTCCTCAGAAGTAATAAATCCGTAACCTTTCTGGCTACTGAACCACTTAACTGTTCCTTTTGCCATTACTTACTACACCTCCTTCTCTCAATGAGCACATCACTTAGCAAACGATAGTGAAGCTAAGTGATAAGTGCGAATCAGCTCCCCCACCACTTTTTCCATCCACCACTTCTAAAGTGCTGGGGGATAACTTCAACCACAGGCTTATGTTCGTTCACTTTGTTCTCTCCATAAGTCTGGGCTTCATTTAAATTATAGTAAATAACGGCAGAAACAAAAAATGCAAGGCGAACTCTCTTTTACCTTGCAGGTCTTAAGACTTCTATTCCCCTATTTACTACTAAATTTAATATACTTCAATTCCGTCTGTTTGTCAACTAAATTATTTAAAAAGTGCTCAGGCGCCCCTTTAACTATTTAACTTCTTTTTCACAACGTCAACAATTCTTTGGGCAAGACTTTTTGTCTTCTCTTCTGTTGGTCCTTCTACCATCACCCGGCACATGGACTGCGTGCCTGAGTATCTGGTAAGGACTCTTCCTTTGTCTCCGAGCTCTCTTTCAACCTCCTCAATTACGCCTTTTACTTCGGGTATTTCTTCAAGAGGGGGTTTGCTTTTTACCGGGACATTTATCATAACCTGCGGGAACGTTTTAATTACTCTTGCCAGTTCCGAGAGAGGCTTCTTTTCTTTTTCCATAGTTGCTAAGAGTTGAAGCGCGGTTAAGATACCGTCCCCGGTAGTATGGTGTTCGAGGAAAATAATATGCCCGGAATCCTCGCCTCCCAGGACCGAGCCCCTCTTAATCATTTCTTCAAGTACATATCTATCCCCGACTTTCGAGATTACATGATTGATACCCATCTCCTTCAGAGCAAAAGAGAGGCCTAAATTACTCATTACGGTTGAGACGACGAGGTTATTCTTAAGGGTTTTGGCCTCTTTCATATTTTTGGCGCAGATTGCCAGAGTCTTGTCGCCGCTGAGGATGTTTCCCTTTTCATCAACTGCAATAAGCCTGTCTCCGTCGCCGTCGAAAGCAAGCCCTATGTCCGCTTTGGTTTCTGTAACCTTTTTGGCAATATCTTCGGGATGAAGGGTTCCGCAATTAAGGTTTATATTCTTTCCATCGGGTTCTATATTTAGAGCAATGACCCGGGCTCTCATCTCTCGAAAAAGGGTGGGGGCGATTTTATAAGTTGCCCCGTTTGCGCAATCTATGACTATCTTTACGCCTTCAAGGCTTAATTCTTTTGGGAAGGTATGTTTCAGGAAGACGATATACCTTCCTGTTGCGTCACCTTCCATAAATGCGCGGCCTATTTCTTGAGGTTGAGAGAACGATGCGGGCATCTTTTCGGAAAACATCAGTTCTTCAATCATATTTTCCTCTGCATCGGTCAACTTAAAGCCGGTTTTCGCAAATAACTTAATCCCGTTGTCTTCGTAAGGGTTGTGTGAGGCAGAGATGACTATTCCCGCATCGGCATCCATATTGGTGGTGATAAAAGAAATGCCGGGGGTAGACATTGGTCCAACCATTATCGCATCTGCGCCCATGGATGTTACGCCGGATACCAAAGCATGTTCTATCATATAGCAGGAAAGACGCGTATCTTTGCCTATGACTACTCTTGGGCGATGGCCTTTTTTTCTCAGTATATAGCCCACGGCTTGGCCGATACGCATGCATATATCCGAAGTTATCGGATGTTTATTGGCTATGCCTCTTACCCCATCGGTTCCAAATAACCGACCCATTTCCATCTCCTTTTCTCTACTATCCTTTCATCCTCCAGGGCTTGCAATTCAGACATCGATTAAGCCACTTCAGATAGTCTTTATTGCCACCGATTATAGGCAAGGCAATTATCTCCGGAACCTCGTATTTATGAATTTTTTTGACCAGAGCGACAATCTCTTTAAATACAGCACTCCTTGTCTTGGCCAAGATTAAGACCTCGGGGGCCGAATCTATTTTGCCTTCCCACCAGAAAAAGGATTCTACTTTTGGAATGATATTTATACAGGCAACTTTTCTTTGCTCTAATAATACTTTCTTTATTTTTAAAGCTTCTCTCCTTGAGGAACAAGTAATCATAATTAACAGATAAGGGGTCTGTTTCATTTTGCCCTGTTAATCACCTCTCTTATAAGGATTAACATGTATCATAACATTTCGGGTGTGTGGGATTTGTTTAAGAAGCTCAGCGCTTACATTAGAAGCTATTTTATGGCCTTCATCCACAGTAAGCCCGCCATCCACTCCTATCTCTAAATCAATAGTAAATGTAGAGCCGCGACGATGGACCTTAATGCCGTCTATCTTTCTCACTCCCTCAACCCCTCGGCTAATAGCCTTAATGTTATCGATAAATGGCTTATGAGGTTTCTGATCCATTATTATTCCGATATTTGAACGAATAAGGCCAAGGCCTATTTTGATAATAAAGCCCGATACTATTATTC
>CAZEQA010000092.1:0-6553 GCA_964514265.1 uncultured Planctomycetia bacterium
TCTCTTCTTCCTGAAAAGAGAAAACTTTTTGGGAAACTCTTCTTTAAAGAAATAACTAAGTCCTATATTTAAGGCCAAGGCTATCTTTTCCAACGAAGTAATGGAAGGGCTTGTTTTTCCCCATTCTACTTGAGAAAGAAAACTTCTGGTCAGGCCTGTAAGGTTAGCCAAATCTCTTAAGGATACATTCTTGCTAAGCCGAATATCCTTTATTTTCTCTCCTAATCTTCTAATCTGGTCACTCTTCGTTTGTTTGCCTTTCATTAGTTGATTTGTCCCTTTTTAAAAACAAAAATGCCCAGATATTGTTCTGGGCTAAAATCTAGAAACACGGCTTTCCGCAACTATTGTGCCAATAATCCCTGACATATTTCCCTTTCTCCTTATTATTGGGCTGAGAAGTTCATTATATTACTTGGAGAAAGATATGTCAAATAGAAAAGAGGCTGCGAATTGCCTTACATTAAATGTTACCCAAAATAAATTTTAACTGCTTCGTTGACTCATAATTGATGTTACCGGAAAATATAACCCTCGAAAGGGGGTTATATCATGAGTCCCAGAGCCAGAATGGAGTATCTTGAAAAGATCTATTTACGTTATAAAAAAACCACACGTAAAGAAAAGACATTGATACTAAACGAATTCTGCATAAACTGCCGTTATCACCGAAAGCATGCTATAAGGCTATTAAATAATTTTAAGCGCTTTACCAAGCCCAAGCCTAAGAAAAGAGGCAAGCCATCAATTTATAATAAGCCTCGTATTATAAAGCCTCTTGAGCGTATATGGCTTGCGGCGAATCTTCCCTGCTCTAAGAGACTTAAAGTAGTGCTTCCTATGTGGCTTAAATATTACTCTCAACAGTTTGGCGGCCTATCTTTAGAGGCCGTAAGGACATTGCGAAAAATATCTGCGCCTACTACTGATCGGCTGCTTAAGCCATACCGCGCAAAATATAAGACTCGAGGAAGATCAACCACTAAGCTGGGCACACTTCTGCGCAAGCATATTCCCATTAAGACAAAACAATGGGATGAGACCAAACCTGGCTTTTTAGAGGCTGATACAGTTGCACACTGCGGTGACACTACCGAAGGTATGTACGCCAATACCGTTGACTTCGTCGATATCGCCACAGGATGGACAGAACAGAGGGCTGTCTGGGACAAAGGTAAAAGAGGCGTATTGGAGCAGATAAGAGATGCTGAAGAAAGCCTCCTCTTTCCTTTGCGCGGATTCGATTGCGACAACGGCAACGAGTTCATCAATCACCACCTTGTAAGGTACTTTGGCCAAAGGAAAAGCCCTATAAGCTTTACCAGATCAAGGTCATACCGCGAAGAGGATAACTGCCACATAGAACAGAAGAATTGGACCCATGTAAGGCAGTGCTTTGGATATCACAGATTGGATAACTCTAAGGTTGTTCCCCTGATGAATGAGCTTTACACTTTTGAGTGGCGCTTGTATCAGAACTTCTTCTTGCTCTCTTTTAAGCTTATCGAGAAGAAAAGGGTTGCATCCAAGACCATTAAGCGCTATGATAGGCCCAAGACACCTTACGAGAGGGTGCTGGAATCACCTTATATATCAGCTTCTATTAAACGTTTTCTCAAAGAACAAGCTGAATATCTTAATCCTTTTCGCTTAAGGGAAGCTATAGAGAAAAAACTTGAGAAAATCTTCGCTACAATCTATAAAAAGAGACGTTATTAACCAATGAAGACTTATCCACAAAACCATACTTATTCACAAAAAGAAAAAGAAGCAAAAAGAAAAAAGCTACTACTACTGCTCCGGTAACATTTACTTATGAGTCAATAAGGTTTAAAAGCTTCTTAGCATTCTGACTTCCTTCTTAATCCCCAGCATAGTAACCTCTATAATTCAATTATTTTCTTAGCCAATATTTCTATCTCTATGACAATTTTGATAATATTTTATAAAAGATCCGGGGCTCTGTCTATATTTTAATCGGTTTGATATTTCCTATAAACAAGGCAGCTGTGGTAGTTATTTGTTGTCAAGCAAAATCTCTGTTCCGTCTCCTCTGTAACTCCCCTAACCCTGTCATGTCTTGGATTACATATTTTTATTCCATTCTTGCGTTCATAATAAAAGGGACATCTTGACAGAACCTTTTTCATTTTTGCATAATTTTTCATATCACCCCCCGATTTAATTTTTAGTCTACTCAACTTATAGATACCAGATCCTTTAATCTTTTGATGGCTTGGGATAAATAAAAAGTCCTGATCCGTCTAGTATTTCTACTAAGGCATATCAGGACTCTCTGCTCCTTAATATTTCTGCCAGGATATATCACGGCTATCTTCTCGATTCGCCTGTATTGTGATTCGTTAGATAATGTGTCTATTTAGGTTAGGGGTGAAGTGGACGCTCTTTTTCGTCTGTTCCTCTTTCTCTCTCCCATCTCTCTGTCAACTCTAATCCTATCCTTTTACCATCGTTAGAAACAACAAAGATAATTCTTCCCCAACTATCAAGTATGCGTAGACCATCTTGTTTTGCTTTGAGGTCGCCTTTCCCGTATATCTCAAGTGCCGTGCCTAAAGCCGCCTTCATCTTTTTTATTTCCTCTTTACCTAAACGAAGAATTCTTTTCTCCTGTCCCATTATTTTTACCTCCAGACGACTATAAGAATCTTTCCCATTAAAATAAAAATGCCCAGATATTGCTATTAATACCTGGGCCAAAATTTAGAAATGATATATAAGGAATTATTGCCTGCGCAATAATCGTGCCAAAATCTAACATATTTCCCTTTTTCCTTCTCTGGTAGCAAATTATATCATCTAAAAAAGATATGTCAAGTAGAAATAATATTTGGTATAAATATTGCTTGCCAAAACTAAAAAATTACTATAAAATGTGATTTACTTCACTTCTAAATCATTAATAAACAGGAAAAATATGCCTTTAGAACCAAAACTCATCCATAAATTAACCTATAAATTAAGATTAACCCCCCAGGTGAGGTTGTCTATGAACCTCTTGCAACTACCTCTTTTAAAACTTAAGGAATTTATAGAACAACAGGTCGAACAAAATCCCTTATTAGATGTAGAAAATGTGCAACCACTTAAGCAGGAGAATTATAATTTTGATGAAGAAAAGAAAAATTATATAAAAAGCCTTTTAACTAAACCTGCCACCCTTCAAGAGCATCTCTTGAGGCAACTACGGATACTTACCAGATCCGACGACGAGCAAGAAACTGGAGAATTAATCATCGGAAATATAGACGATAATGGTTATCTTAGGAGTTCAGTAGAAGATATAGCTGAATCTGCTAAAACACGCATCTCTAAAGTTAAAAAGGTATTATCTTTAATTCAGACCTTTGATCCTATTGGCGTTGGAGCACAAGATTTAAGAGAGTGCCTTCTGCTCCAACTAAAAGCAAAGGGAAAAGAAGATTCTTTAACCGGCCAAATTGTGGATAAATACCTTCCCTTTTTAGAAAAGAAAAGATATAAATATATTGCCAAAAAGCTCAAGATTTCTATTGAGAGAATTAAAGAGACTATGAAAGAAATAGCGCGCTTAGAGCCTAAACCGGGACGTTCCTTTAATGCGCAAAGTTCGACACATTTAATCCCAGATGCCATGTTAAGGAAAAGCAAAGAGAACTACGAGGTCATATTAAATGACTGGGAATTGCCCCATCTTACCCTTAACGATAAATATAGAAGAATGATAAAACAAAAAGGCACACCCAAAGATGCGAAAGTTTACTTACAGGAAAGACTTAAAGCAGCTAGGGGATTGATAGAGGCTATAACCAGACGCAAGGAAACAATTAAAAGGGTAATTGAGGGTATTGCCTTGCTGCAGAAGGAATTCCTCGATAAGGGGGCAGCTAATTTTAAACCGATGACCTTAGAGCAAATTGCTAAAAGAATCGGCAGACATAAATCTACGGTAAGTAGGGCTTTGACTAATAAATACCTTCAGACTCCCCATGGTCTCTTTGAGTTGCGATATTTTCTAACTTCTGGAATTAAGCAAAAGAACGGAGAATTCCTCTCTTCTAAGGCAATCAAGTCAAAGATAAAAGGCCTAATAGAAAACGAAAATAAAAATAATCCTTTAACCGACCAAAAAATCGCCGCACTTCTTAAACAGCAAGGAATATCTATCTCCCGCCGCACTATCGCCAAATATAGAAGCCAACTCAAAGTCCTCTCCTCCAAATCAAGACGCTAAATTATTAGTATTAGGCATTAGGACCGTTTCTTCCTTCTGCCATCGGAAAATCCGGAAGGACAAGCAAACCATTCGGGGAAGTGTACCCTGTAATTAATTTATTGGTTTGAATGGTAGGATTTAATTGAGGTGAGCGTGATAACCCTTCCTTCAGCAATCATGCCCTTTATCTTTTGCTTAAGCCACTGCTTAAACAAATCTCGTGTGAATGGAATCAAGCCCATAAAGCCGATTACATCAGTTATAAGGCCGGGGGTTAAAAGCAATATACCACTGCATAGAATCAACACACCATCAAACAACTTATCTGCCGGCATTATGCCCTGGTTTACATCTTCCTGAATCCTGCGCAGAGTAATCAGGCCCTGCAACTTGGCTAAATATGCACCAGTAATACCAGTAAGGATTACAATTCCCAGTGTATAGCCTACTCCTATAAACTGGCCAATCTTTATCAAAAGCGCCAGCTCTACAATGGGAACTGCCGTAAATAATAAAATCAAGTATCCTAACATCGTTTTTACCTAATTTATGGTATGGAATTTGAAAGAAGATAGAAGAAGTCTTCTACCCCTTCGGGGCACAAGCAACCATTGAAAATCGCATCAGAGTTATCGCCGAAGGCGATTTTCTTGTTTAATGGGAAAGCCGAAATACCTCTTTTACAAAGCATCCCAACTTCCCCCTAAATTGTGTGTCCGAATTGATGGCGTCCCCGGCGCGATGCCATCAATTCTGATAAACTATCTTTTTATCAATCACTGTGTTTTGTTCTTCTTTCCGTATATCGCACTTTCCCTTTCTCTTTTAATAAAATCTCATATCTTTTAAGAAAAAGTTTATCTTTCTTTCTTCCGGCTATTTCTTTAGAAGTAAGAAGTTTGCTAAGTTTCGCTACTTTTATAGGTATATTTCTAACATTAAAAATTGTTGCATCCGTTACCATCTGGTTAAAGGTATAACCTGAAACAGATAAAATCAATTCAAAGGTTATTCCGTAAGGATCAGTAGCTAAAATAGTAGTCCTGTCTTTTACAATCTTTTTAATAGAGGAGGCTTCTATTTGCTCTTTATTGACAATCAAACTATAATTGAGCTTTCTAAATATAGATATAGATTTTTTTATATTATCAATTGTTGGTTTTACAAATATATCGAAATCTTGTGTTGAAAAAGTTTCTTGTGCACCTGAAGCATAATAATTAATTCCAGACATACCAATTACTACATAATTAACACCTTTGCGATTAAACTCATCCAGAACTTCTATATAAGGATCATAAATTTTTTTTCTTGTCATTGTATATCTCTATTCACAGCGCCATAATGCATCTTTTGTGCTAACATAATCCTATCTACCCAAGACTTATCAATCCCATCGTAATTTTGGCTCTCTACAATTTTCAATAAAGACTGGGCACCTTTATCCTTAAAAACGAGAGAATGCTTTTGTGGCAATATAAGTTCATCCATGCTGCAATCGAGAATACGGCTAATTTTAAGTAACACTTTTATAGATACGCCTCTTGCGCCTGAGGCAATCGCAGACATATTTGACCGAGGCATTCCTAGTTTTTTGGCAATGCTTGTAAGTGTCATACCCCTCTCTTTCGCGATTTCTTTAATCTTAAATCCTTTTTCCATGATATTATATTCACCCTATACAATGTTATCATAATATGATAACATTGTCAAGCAAAAATAAAAAACATTCAGTATAGCATTCTAATATAAGATAAGGACAGCTTTTACAAACACTGTCCTTATCTTGTGAATTGGTGCGTCCCCGGAGTGGTCTACTTCGCCCTTCAATGTGTAACCTATGGTAGGGCTTCGTAGAACCTTTATCAGGACCATTCTGCTTTCTCTGTACTAAATTAGTCTTTTTTTAAGGAAAACAAATCCTGAACCCGATTTTAAATATTTTTCAAATTCCTTAGCAAGATTCTTCTTTTTAAAAGTTACATAAGTTTCTATCTGCCAAGGTGCATACCTTTTAGCATAAATAGAACTCTCGCTCTCATGCTCCTTTAACCTCTTACCTAAATCTTGTGTAAGGCCAATATAATAACGTCTTGGAAATTTTTTGCTTGTCAATATATATACGATATACATGCGTTATTATATTCCTGCGAAGCCATACCATCGTTTACGATTTGGATGGCGAAGCAGAATGGCGTCCCCGGAGTGGTCTACTTCGCCCTTCAATGTGTAACCTATGGTAGGGCTTCGTAGAACCTTTATCAGGACCATTCTGCTTTCTCTTTAGCATAAATAGAACTCTCGCTCTCATGCTCCTTTAACCTCTTACCTAAATCT
>CAZEQA010000093.1:0-6532 GCA_964514265.1 uncultured Planctomycetia bacterium
CACTAGGTCCGAGGTTCGAGTCCTCGCCGGGGAGTAAATTTTATATAACCCACTGTAAATAAAGATGTTACAGTGGGTTAATTTTTGTTAACAAAATTTGCTAAAATAGTTGACATAGATTTTTCTTTGGTATATACTAACTATGTTAGTGAATATTAACTAACATAATCTAGTTGAAGGTATTTATATATGGGAAGAAAAAGTTCGGAAGAAAGAAAAAAGCGAATTATCGGTATAGCCAGGGACTTGATGATACATGAGGGCGTTCAGAGCCTTACGATAAAGAATATTTCTAAGAAAAATGGAATATCAGAACCGGCTATCTATAGGCACTTTAAAAATAAACGAGCGATACTGGTAGCATTGATTGATAATTTTGAGCATAATCTTATGGAGGCTATAGATAAGCCCATAAAATACTACAAAAACCCTCTTGATAGATTAAGAGAAATTATGAAGGCTCATATGTTCTTTACGGAAAAGAAGAAAGGGACTCTTTTCGCTATTACCGCAGAATCTATCCATTTCAACGATGACTTTCTGCGCAGAAAGATATTGGGTGTAATAGATAAATATAAGACGAAGATAAAATATATCCTTTATCAAGCAAAGAAAGAAGGCTTAATCCGCAAAGATATTAATTTAGATGCTGTAAGTTTGACTTTTTTTGGGCTTATTCAAACAGCCATAGTTCAATTTGCCTTAACTAATTATACAGTTCCGCCGATAACTAAATTTCAAACCCTCTGGAATATTTTTATAAGAGGGATAGAAAAGAAGAAGACTGTATTAGCAACAGAAACTGAATAGAAAAATGCCTAATAGGAAACAAAGGTGTCAGGCAAGAACCAAGCAGGGTAAAAGATGTAGAAGGCTAGCAGCAGGTAGGACTAAATATTGTAGTGTACACAAAAGAAAGAAGAGAGGATATATAACTTTATACATATAAGGTAGGGTTCGATACCCCAAAGCTCACTTTAGCTACCAGGCTATTGTAAAAATTTGAGAGAGAAGATTACTTTTCTCTCATTTTTATCACTCTAAAAATAGCAAAAGTGGATTTTGGTTCGTTAAGGGACCGAAGTTCGCAGAAGTATCATCTTCGGTTCTTTTGTTTTTATTAAAGATATTGAGATGAGTGCAGCCATATTGTGGGAGACGGATATGTTTAAGATTGGAGATACGGTAATACATCCAAATCACGGTATTTGCAAGGTCGAGTCAATTCAAAGTGATGAATCGACAGACGCAAAAGGGCTTATATATGTTTTAAAACCTAATAAGCCTGTTCCAGGAAATCTCAGACTTCTCATACCTGAAGAGGCAATAAAAAGCTCTGGCGTGCATTATCCCGTTAACAAGAGTAAAATTCCTTCTATTTTACAGATTCTGGAAGGTGAACCAAATGACCTCTCTGAAGATTACGCAAGGGGATATGATTTATCAAAAGAGAAGATTCAAAGTGGCAAACTCAATAAGGTGGCCGAAGCAGCACGGGACTTAGAAAAACAAAAAGACCATAAATCATATTCGATAAAGGAGCAACTAGTACAGTCTGCTAAGAAAATGCTTATTGAGGAGATTGCCTATGCGAAAGGCATTCCTAAGTATGAAGTAGAGGAATTGATTGATAACGCCTTGGAGAAAAAGGAAAAGAGGGGAAAACAATGAGAGACAAAAAGTATCTCTCAGTGGCAGCAGTAGTGTTTTTGCTCATCGCCTTAGCTGGATGCGCAACAGGAGGCTATTATTATGACGGAACAAGCGAGGTTAACCGGACATATGAGAGAGCTAAAGTTCTATATGAGCAAAAACAATACGATGAAGCAAAAACGCATTTCCAGCAGATTATAGCCAATCACCCAAAAAGCCCACTGGTTGAAGTGGCTATGTATTATCTTGCAAGTTGCCATAAAGAGAAAAAAGAATATCAAAAGGCTATTTCTGCTTATCAGGAGCTCATTAATAAATATGATTATGGCTTCTGGGTAGATTCAGCTAAGAAGGATATCGAGAAGATAAAATCAGCCCAAAAGAAATAAGAGGCAAAATTGAGGCAATTATCAAATAAAGGATAGATGATTATGGCCAAAGATTTCTTAGATGATAAAAATGAAAAGGAAAAATTTGAGACCCCTACTCAACACGTTATTTTAGGCAAATACTATTTAATAAAAAATGAATTGGACAAGGCAATAGATGAATATGCGAAAGCAGTTCAGATGGATCCTAACTATCTTGAGGCCCGTTATAATTTAGCTGAAACCTGTTTTGCAAAGGCAACAGAACAACCGCAGCTAACGCATAGAGAAAAAAAGAGGTTGCTAATCATGGCTGGTAGTCATTATCACAAAATAGTGGTTGCATCGCCAGAGAGTCAATTAGCCCTAAAAGCAATAATAAGATTAAGAGATATTCAGGAAAAATTTAAGTAGGCGCAACTAGAAATCTATCTCAAGGCTTCTTTGATATATAAAGAAAGTAGATGCAAGATTAAAAAGTAAAAATATATAACATGAAGTTAGTATGTCCATATTTTAGAGATAACCGATGTACTTCAAAATATCTTTCACAAGTGAAATTTATATTACCAGCAGTCGCTAATTGCGCAACAAAAGATTATATTAACTGCCCGATTTATATAGAGACTGCTAAAAAAGAAAATCAAGGAGATCTAAAGTAAAAGGAGACTTTTTGTGCCTATTGGAAATGCCTATGCTACAGGAAGCATAGTTGCATTTATCGATCAATATCATATAAACAATAAAAAACTTAATGTCTTGGATATCGGCTGCGGCATAGGGCACAATGGTTTTATCTTTAGAGAGATGTTTGAGATAAGATATTCCAGACTTAAACCTGAGGATTGGATGCACAGAGTTGAAGCTATAGAGATATTTGAAGATTATAGAAATCCCCTCTGGAACTATGTCTATGACGAAGTAATAATCTTGGATTGTTTAAAAGCAATACCTCTTTTAAAAGATAAAAAATATGATGTTATTTTTGCCACTGAAGTCCTTGAGCATTTTGAAAAAGAAAAGATCCATCTCTTATTAGATGAATTGATAAAAAAGTTAACTGACGATGGCAGCATAATCATCACTATTCCCTTGGGAGAAGAAAAAGCCGTTTTGGCACAGAAGGACCTTTTTGGAAATGTCTATGAAACTCACCGGAGCTACCTAACCTTTAAAGACTTTGAAAAATATGACATTAAACATAAGGTAAACAACGGTATATTTATGATTGGAAGGAAGAAATGAAGAAGATTTTACTTATCAGTTTTGAGTATCCTATAGGTAAGACCTATTGTGGTGGTGTAGGCCAAATTGTCAAACAGTCAAGAGATGTTCTTTTGAAGTTAGGATATGAAGTCTATGTGCTTATAAGCTCGAATTTTCAGAAAAAACACTCTGTTAAATTACTGCTTCCTGATAACTCTTTGATACGCTACCGCAATTTCTGGGCCTTTGATAAGGAATATGGGTGGCATAAGTTTAATTATATTGTTCAACATTTTGTAAATTGGACTAAAGAATTAAAGAAAATCAAAGCCCAAGGAGGCAGAAGGCCAAAGATAATCTATCACTTCCATAGCATCTTAAAAAGAGAAAAGGATTCAGGATTCAAGACATTCAATCGCTTTCTTTTAAATCAAGAAAGGATGATTGAAATTGCAGATAGAATAATCTGCCCTTCCCGATACGAATACGATAACTTTATGAGATACTTCCCTTATTTTAGCGAGAAAGTTGTCTTAATAGAAAATACAATAGAGACTTTTCTGCCTCAAGAAGAGGAAATGCAGAATATCAGGAGTAGATACGGAATTAAAAAAGGCGATATTATTTCAATCTATGTAGGGCGGATGGAGAGAATAAAAGGTGCCCACATTCTCGTCAAAGATATGTCCAAGATTTTAAATAGACATAAGAATCTTAAAATCTTTATAGTTGGGAAGGTCTTAGAAAAGGATATATATAAGAAATTAAGTTCAATCCAAAAAAGATTTACGCATCAGCTTTTTTATATAAGATACTTAGAAAAGAGCAAGTTATTCCAGTATTATTACCTGAGCCATATCTATATAAACACTTCTTTAAGTGAGTCTTTTTCTCTGAGTACCCACGAGAGTGCTTTATGCAGTAATGCCCTTTTACTTAGCTGGCTTCCAGTATTTGGTAAGTTTAAAGATGCAGCAATGTTTTTTTCAAATCATGATGGAAATGGTAACGATTTTATCTCCAAATATGAAAAATTAGTTAAAAATAGACAGTTAAGAATTGGGCTTTCTCAAAAAGCAATCAGGATAGCAAAAGATTTTTTAACTACAAATAGGTTGAATGAAAATTTTTCAAGATTTTTTGAGAAATTATAAATTAAACCTTATAAGGAGGTAGAAAAAAGTATGAGATTAACCAAATTTTCTCCAGGGGCAAAATCCATAGATAAGAATATTAATGACTGGGTTAAAGAATATCCACAGCAAAGGTGTATTTTACAAATCATTTCTTTTAAAGAAGGCGTAATAGTTCTTTATGAAAGTACTTCCTCACGAAAAAACGAATGGGAATCGTTAAAAAGAAGCCTTACAAAGAAAAAGGGGGTAGCTAAATGATAGTAAAAGAAGGCAACCTAGTAAAATTTGTTTTTAGTGGAAAGCTTGTAATCGGGGAGGTGTTTGGTAGCAGTATAGACAGTGAGCCAATTGAATGTAGAATTGGTGAAGACAAACTTGTCAAAGGCATTGAAGAAGGGCTAATAGGAATGAAGGAATCGCAAAAAAGGGAAATAGTCGTTTATCCAAATAAAGGATATGGTAAACGAGACAAGAGTCTTGTTAAGAAGGCATCCAAAGATATCCTTGGAAGCCGCAATATAGAAATAGGGCAAGTTATTAAGTTAAGGAGTGAAACTGGACGCATTCTCAATGCAGAAGTACTTGCCATAGAATCCGACACAGTTACCCTTGACCTTAATCATCCTTTAGCAGGCAAGAAGCTCAAATTTGATATAGAGATAGTGGAAATTCGTTAATAACAAGAAAATCGCCTTCGGCGATGACTTTTAGCGATTTTCGCAGTGGTATCTGATTTTGAAATTCCATACCATAAAGTAATAAGATGAGTAAAGTGCTTAGCAAAAGTAAAACTAAAATAGTATATTCAGACGGCACTGCTATCCGCAAATACAGTCCGCAAGATGAACAGGTGGTAAGAGCGCTTTGTTGTGATACAGCTTATTTTGGTGAACCTTGCGAGGCCTTCTTTTCTGATAGGGAGTTATTGGCAGATTTAGTTATGAAATACTATACAGATTACGAACCTGAACATATTTGGATAGCAGAATATATGGGGGAAATTGTAGGCTATATTTCAGCTTGTTTTGATGAAGTAAGATACAAGAATACTATGCTGTTTAAAATTATTCCGCCAAGCATAATACCGGCATTAATAAGAGGAAAAATCTGGGACAAAAAGACATACAAGATGATTGTCTATATTGTAAAATCTATCCTTTTAAATGAAACTAAACTTGTTAATTTAAACTATAAAGAATTTCCTGTGCATTTTCACCAAAATGTTAAGAAGGAATTTAGAGGTAGAAGTATCGGCAATAAGCTTTTAGTTGCTTTATTAGAAGAAGTAGACAGACAGAAATTGCCAGGGATTAAATTTAGGGCCTTGCGTTATGAGCCGGGGTTTCTTTTCTTTGAAAAATATGGGTTCAAGAAATTTGATTGCAGGCGGGTAAAGAGCTGGGAGTCTTGGCTTAAAAAAGTTCCACTTTATTTCATGGTATATGGAAAAAGGTTCTATGATAATAATCAACAAAACATAGATTAAAGCAAAATAAAATTATGTTAATAGGACACAGCAATATTTTTAAAGAAGTTAAGCCTATATTGGCTCAGTCTAGAAATTATGCATTTCTTACATTCGACGATGGACCAGATAGGAAATATACGCCTAAGATACTTGACATATTGAAAGGGTTTAAGGTAAAGGCATCTTTTTTCCTTGTAGGAAAAAGGGCAGAAAAATATCCTGATATTGTGAGGCGTATTTTAGAAGAAGGGCACGATATCGGTAATCATACATATAGCCATCCCATAAGCCCTATATTTAAGCATAGAATTATTGAGAGAGAAATTAATGTTACAGATAAAATAATTGAAGGAATAACAGGATATAGACCACGCTTTTTTAGGCCAGCTTGGTCGAGGTGGCATATAAATTATAAAAAGATGTTGAATATAGCAAAGAGTTTAGACTATTTTTCTGTGGGGTGGTCCATTTCCAGTATTGATTGGCTGGGGACAGAAAAAGTCATCAAACGCAGAGTCTTAAATAGAGATATAAACCACGGAGATATAATTCTCTTCCACGATGGAGCAGAAAAGGCCCTTTTTCCCAAAAGGGAGGCTACTGTAAGTGTACTTCCTGAAATTTTGCGCACCTTGCATAAGAGAAACATTCTTACTTTTAAATTATCAGAGTTATTAGATGGTCGAGAGAAAACATCGGTT
>CAZEQA010000094.1:0-4569 GCA_964514265.1 uncultured Planctomycetia bacterium
CAATTATCCCTACTGCCTCACCTAACTCTACAAGTCTACCTGTAGCTAAATTTCTCCCATAACATTTAACGCAAACTCCCCTTTTTGCATCACAGGTTAAAACACTTCTAATACGAATCTTTTCGATGTCTGCTTTTTCGATTTCCTCTGCCTTCTCCTCGGTAATTTCTTCTCCTGCCTCTACAATAACCTTGTCGCTGACCACATCAACAATATTATCCAAGGCAACTCTTCCCACAATTCTCTCTTTAAGAGGAACGACCACTTCATCCCCTTCAATGATTGCCGCAATCAAAATGCCGTTTAAGGTCTTACAGTCATCTTCATTGACGATTACATCTTGGGCTACATCTACCAATCTCCGGGTCAAGTAGCCTGAATCTGCTGTTTTAAGGGCTGTATCGGCTAAGCCCTTTCTTGCTCCATGAGTGGAAATAAAATATTCCAAAACAGTCAGGCCTTCTCTAAAGTTCGCAGTAATAGGGTTTTCGATAATTTCTCCCGAAGGCTTGGCCATCAAACCCCTGATGCCGGCTAACTGCCTAATCTGCTGCTGGGAGCCTCTGGCACCCGAATCAGCCATCATAAAAATAGGATTAAAGGGATCAAGCAAGGTAAAAATTAAATTAGAGATTTTATCTGTGGCCTTGGTCCAGATATCAATAATCTTATTATATCTTTCTCCATCAGTAATCAAGCCGTCTCTGTACTGGTCCTCCACCTTTTGGACCTCTTCTTTAGCCTTCTTAAGGATTTGCTCTTTCTGCGGAGGTATTCTTATTTCCTCAACAGATATGGAAATGCCGGCTAGCGTTGCGTGTTCAAAACCCACTTTCTTTAATCTGTCCAGAAGCAGAACAGTTTGATGTAACCCCAGTTTACGATAACAGTTGGAGATAATTTCGCTTATCTTTGATTTATCCAGTACTTCATTTACAAAAGGTATCCCTTCGGGTAAAAGTTGATTAAAGATTATTCTTCCTGCGGTAGTCTCAACAATTTCATTGCCTATTTTTACCTTTATTTTGATGTGGAGAGGGATCTCTTTATCCTCATAAGCTACAATTACTTCCTCAACAGTTGCAAATACTCTTAAATAAGTTCCTAGACTAGGCTTCTCTTTACTTAAATAATAACAGCCTAAAACAATATCTTGAGATGGGGTAGCCAAAGGCTTTCCGTTGGCAGGAGAAAAGATATTATTAGTGGAAAGCATAAGCAGACGACATTCTATCTGTGCTTCTAAAGAAAGCGGCACATGGACCGCCATTTGGTCACCATCAAAATCGGCATTAAAAGGTGTGCATACTAAGGGGTGAACCTTAATAGCCTTGCCTTCAATGAGAATCGGCTGAAAGGCCTGGATCCCTAGTCTATGCAAGGTAGGTGCGCGATTAAGTAAGACTGGATGATCCTTGATTACTTCGTCCAGTATATCCCAGACCTCGGTCCTGGCTTTCTCTACGATCCTTTTTGCGCTTTTAATTGTGTGCACGAAACCGCGTTCTTTTAATTTACGAATTATAAAGGGTTCAAAAAGTTCTAAGGCCATACTTTTAGGCAAGCCGCATTGATAGAGTTTAAGTTTGGGTCCGATTACAATTACCGACCTTCCTGAATAATCTACTCGCTTTCCTAATAAATTCTGCCTGAACCTTCCTTGCTTTCCTTTAAGCATATCGCTTAAAGATTTAAGCGGGCGATTACCCGGCCCTAAAACCGGCCGCCCATGGCGACCGTTATCTAAAAGTGCATCTACTGCTTCTTGCAGCATTCTCTTTTCATTTCTGATAATTATTTCCGGTGCATTTAATTCTATAAGTTTCTTCAGGCGATTGTTTCTGTTAATTACCCGGCGATATAAATCATTTAGGTCGCTGGTGGCAAACCTTCCTCCGTCCAGAGGAACTAAAGGCCGCAGGTCCGGAGGGATTACCGGTAATACTTCCAACACCATCCATTCCGGTTTATTGCCAGATTTTTTAAATGCCTCTAAAATGCGTAAAGTCTTTAGGTACTTTTCCTGTCCAAATTCTGTTTTGGAACCAGCCAGTTCTCTATTCAGTTTGGCAATAGTCGCATCCAAGTCCATCTCTTTAAGTAAGTCGCGAATGGCTTCGGCCCCCATCTTGGCCGTGAAGTCCTGGCCGTATTTTTCCAGACAGTTTTGATATTCCTCATCGCTCAGGAGCTTCTTTTTGGTAAGAGGTGTCTGGCCGGGGTCGGTAACTATATATTCCTCATAATATAAAACTCTTTCTAAATCTCTATTGCCCATATTTAACATCGTAGCCAAGCGGCTGGGAACCGCCTTAAAGAACCAGATGTGAGAAACGGGCGTAGTCAGTTCAATGTGACCCATATGCACGCGTCGGACGCTGGAACGGGTTACCTCTACGCCACAACGGTCACAGACAATACCCCTATATTTAATTCGTTTATACTTTCCGCAGGCGCATTCCCAATCTCGAGTTGGACCGAAGATTTTCTCGCAGAAAAGGCCATCTTTTTCCGGGCGAAAGGTCCTATAATTTATGGTCTCCGGCTTTCTAACTTCTCCTCTGGACCAAGAGCGAATGATCTCCGGCGAAGCAATCGTTATGGATATAGCGTCGAAACTATTCACGTCCTCCATTACTTTTTCTCTCCTTCGGTCTTCTTTTTAGTAGCTCTTTTTTGTGGCTCCTCTTTACTAACCGTAGAAGCTGCCGCAACTCCTTCTCTTTCCTGAATTACATTTAGCCCTAAGCCTTGTAACTCTTTTATCAAAACATTCAACGACTCGGGAGTCCCGGGTTTAAAGGTATTTTCGCCTTTAACAATTGTCTCATAAACTCTTGTTCTGCCGACCACATCATCGCTTTTGACTGTTAGAAGTTCCTGCAGTGTATAGGCAGCACCGTAGGCCTCCAGGGCCCATACTTCCATTTCGCCAAAACGCTGTCCGCCAAATTGCGCCTTTCCGCCTAAAGGTTGTTGGGTGACTAAGGAATAGGGTCCAATGGAACGGGCGTGAATCTTATCATCGACTAGATGAATGAGTTTCATCATATATATGTAGCCCACTGTTACTCTCTGGTCAAAAGGAAGGCCGGTCCATCCGTCATATAGGGTTATCTTTCCATCTTCCGGGAGTTTGGCTTTGCTCATCTGTTCTCTTATTTGCTCCTCTGTTGCTCCATCAAAGACTGGAGAGGCAATATGCAAACCTAAGACCTTTGCCGCCCATCCTAATTGGGTTTCCAAAAGCTGACCAACATTCATTCGTGAAGGCACGCCCAATGGGTTAAGCACCAAATCTACCGCTGTTCCATCAGGCAAAAAGGGCATATCCTCTTCAGCCAAAATCTTAGCCACCACGCCTTTATTTCCGTGGCGACCGGCAACCTTATCGCCTACAGATAACCTTCTTTTTGTGGCCACATATACCACAACCTTTTTCAGTACTCCTGGGGGCAACTCATCTCCTCTTTTAATCTTATCTATCTCCCTGTCCTGCTCGTAATTCATATTATTTATTTGGTCGTTATAGAAATCCTGTGCCTTTTTAATCTGTTCCTCGCGCGCAGAATTTACGAGTTTAATTCTAGAGAGGTCTCTTAATTGAATTTTATCTATCTTCTTGGCAGTTATTGCCTTGCCTTGGGCAAGTAAGGTCCTTGCTGTTTTGCTATCTACTATTGGTTTAGCCGCAACTTGACCAAGTAAAAGCCTTGATAGCTTCTGGTATCTTTCTTTCTTGGCCTCTTTTATTTGCGTGCGGTAATAATTCTTTATTTCATTAATCTGTTTAATTTCGCTTTCGAGTTCCTGCTTAGATTTGCCGCGCGCCTCTTTACGGGAAAAGACTTGGGTATCCACAACAATTCCCTCAATGCCTGGAGGAACAGTCAAAGAGGCATCGCGAACATTGCCTGCCTTTTCTCCAAAGATTGCGCGTAAGAGCTTTTCTTCTGGCGACAACTCTGTCTCACTTTTAGGAGCAATTTTTCCCGCCAAAATATCTCCTGCACCAACCTCCGCACCATTACGGACAATTCCATTAGAGCCTAGATTTCTTAAGGCCTCTTCTCCTACATTAGGAATGTCCCGGGTAATCTCCTCATCTCCCAATTTTGTATTCCTAGCTTCAACCTCAAACTCCTCAATGTGGATAGAAGTAAACATGTCTTCTTTTATTGCTCTTTCACTGATAAGGATTGCGTCTTCAAAGTTATAACCACGCCAAGACATAAAGGCTACCAGAATATTGCGTCCCAGGGCCAATTCTCCTTGCTTTGTCGCTACGCCGTCAGCAATCACCTGATGAGGCTTTACCTTTTGGCCCATCTTTACTATTGATCTTTGATTAATACAGGTATTGGCATTGCTGCGAAGAAATTTTTTCAATTTATAAGTAGTGTCATCAATAATAATCTTATCTGCCTGTACATATTTAACTATACCGCCCGACTGCGCAACTACAACTGCCCCCGAATCATAAGCTATACGCGCCTCCAGGCCCGTACCAATCAAAGGCGGTTCAGGTTCCAGTAGCGGGACAGATTGGCGCTGCATATTTGAACCCAT
>CAZEQA010000094.1:4579-6532 GCA_964514265.1 uncultured Planctomycetia bacterium
TCTATTAGCATCATCATGCTCTAAAAAAGGAATTAAAGAGGCGGCTGCGCTAACCAGCTGACATGGTGTTATATCCATATATTCTACTTTATTCCGGGGCATCTTAGGAAAATCTCCCCGGTAGCGACAGGCAACCATATTATTTGAGAAATGTCCCTTTTTATCCAAGGGCTCATTTGCTTGAGCAATAATTTTATCATCTTCTATATCAGCGGAGAGATATTCTATTTTATCTGTAACTTTGCTGTTTTTCACTTTCCTATACGGCGTTTCTAAAAAGCCAAATTCATTTACTCGGGCATAAGTACTCATCGAGGCAATCAGACCAATATTTGGCCCTTCAGGCGTTTCAATCGGGCATATTCTTCCGTAGTGCGAATAGTGCACATCGCGCACTTCAAAACCCGCTCTTTCTCTACTTAAGCCGCCAGGCCCGAGAGCACTAAGTCGCCTTTTGTGAGTCATCTCTGCCAAAGGATTGGTCTGGTCCATAAATTGGGAAAGTTGACTGCGGGCAAAAAAGTCTTTAATTACGGTGGAGACAAGTTTGGAATTAATCAGACTATGCGGCACCATATTCTCTAAATCATATATAGCCATTCTTTCTCTAACTGTCCGCTCCAGCCTGGCCAAGGCAATACGGAATTGATTCTGCAAAAGCTCAGCTACTGTACGAACTCTTCTATTTCCCAAATGGTCAATGTCATCCACTTGACCTGTGCCATTCTTTAAATCGATTAAGTTTTTAATTGCGCAAGTTATAGTTTCTAAATCTAAAAGGTGCTCATCCAGCGGATGTTTCAACTTCAGTTTTCTATTTAAAATATATCGACCCACTTTTCCTAAGTTATATCTTTTCGGGTCAAAGAACGTTCTTTGCATTAAGGCGGTGGCGGCCTCGGCAGTAGCAGGGTCTGCCGGCCTTAATTTGCGATATATTTCAATAAAGGCCTCCATTTTATTTTGGATGCGGTCTTTGGCTAAAGTATTTAAAATCTCAGGAACCTCTCTTTTTACAAGGAATATCTTTTCAATACGCTGACCCTGAGATAACCTTCCAATTAATTCATCGGTAAGTTTTTCGTACTTATCTGCCAGAATCTGATCTGTATCGGGGACATTGACTGGGCGGGCAAGCGTTCGACCAATAAGTTTACGTAATGTGCTTAAATTGACCGGGCCTATTTTTTCCATTCCGCAAAAAGCCGCCAGGATATCTTCGTTCCTCTCACAACCAAAGCTCCTTAATAAAACTGTGGCTAACACTTTTTTCCGTCGGTCAATCACAGCATAGAGAACATTATTAATGTCGAATTCGAACTCTATCCAGGCCCCCCGATATGGTATAAGCCTGCACGATAAAAGTCTTTTTCCGCTCGGATGGGTTATTTCTTCAAAAGATATTCCTGGAGAGCGATGCAGTTGACTAACTACTACTCTTTCATCGCCGTTGATTACAAAGGAACCGGTCTTGGTTATTAAAGGAAAATCTCCTAAATAGACCTCTTGTTCTTTTATTTCACCCTTAGACTTTAGACGCAAAGTCACTTTTAAAGGAGCTGCATAGCTTACGCCGAGCCTAAGGCACTCTTCTATTTCATACTTGGGCTTGGCCAAAGAATAATTTACAAACTCCAGTTTATATCTTTTATCAGAGCTCTCTATTGGAAAAACACTTTTAAGTACCTCCTGCAGACCTTTGTTTTCTCTTTTACTTTTGTGTTTATCGAGTTGTAAAAAGTCGGCAAAGGTCTTAGTCTGAATTTCTACCAAGTTGGGCAAATCCATAACTTGCGGCAGTCTGCCAAAATTCACCCTGTTTACCATTTATAGCTCCTTTAATGAGCACGCAACTTATGGAACGAAGTGAACGTAAGTTGCTGTGCGAATTGAACCCCACACCCAGTTACCACAAAATACACCCCAGTATCTGGGTGTGGGGTAAGTTCGGAC
>CAZEQA010000095.1:0-6520 GCA_964514265.1 uncultured Planctomycetia bacterium
TGCGGATTTCGGCATCGGTATGCCCAATTTTTTCATCGTCTCCTTAAAGGCGATACGGTCTTCCCCGCGCTCAATAGCGTCAGTCTTAACACCGATAACCTCAACCTCATATTTATCTAACACCCCTGCCTTATGAAGACTGGAGGCAAGATTAAGTCCTGTTTGACCTCCTAAATTAGGTAGAAGCGCGTCCGGTTTTTCCTTCTCGATAATCTTTTCCAGACTCTCTACGGTAAGCGGCTCCACATAGGTCTTATGCGCCATACCCGGGTCGGTCATTATCGTAGCGGGATTAGAATTAACTAACACCACTTCATACCCCTCTTCCTTTAAGGCCTTGCAAGCCTGGGTGCCTGAATAATCAAACTCACAGGCCT
Source organism: uncultured Planctomycetia bacterium (assembly GCA_964514265.1). Classification (GTDB taxonomy): domain Bacteria; phylum Omnitrophota; class Gorgyraeia; order JAFGHF01; family JAFGHF01; genus CAZEQA01. The sequence goes on from CAZEQA010000095.1 coordinate 378, forward strand.
GGCCGATAATGATCGGGCCTGAGCCAATAATCAAAATTTTATGGATGTCTTTTCTCTTAGTCATAAAATTTAGCTGCCAAGAACAGCATCGGCCTCTTCTCGGTAGGCATCCATTACATATGGGATGCCGGATACCTTCGCAGCATCTTCAGTAAGAGCCATAACGTCTTTCCTGGAAATAGTATTTAATCTGAAATTTCTGGTTCCAGCCATCAGTTGCTGAAGCCCTACTTTCAATTTCTGTGAGAAACTGTAGATTCCTATTGCCCCCAGAGGAATCTCTTTCATTTTCTTACCGTACTTCTCAGCAAGTTCATCATAGCATATAAATATCTCTTCTGGATTTTTTCCATATCGGGAAACAGTGCTGGGTAAGTCTTTGCCTTCAATCCAATATCCGATATTCTTACCCACCATTCCTGGAATCATAAACGCCCTGCCCATACAGACCGCTTTCACATATGGCGCACCCATAGCCAGAACCTTGAAGATATGGTCTTCAGTGGAGAAACCTCCAGCAATGGCAATATCAGGCAGACGCATCCCTTTCTTAGCCAATTTCTCACATATTTCATAGGCCATAGACTGTAAGTAAAATGTAGGCACTCCCCACTCTTCCATCATTCTCCAGGGACTCATTCCTGTCCCTCCTGGCGCACCGTCTATAGTCAGAAGGTCTATCTTCGCTTGTGAAGAAAATTTTATCGCCATAGCCAGTTCTCTCATCGGATAGGCCCCGGTCTTTAAGGTAATGCGCTTAAAACCAAGATTTCTCAGGCGTTTAATCTCGGCAAAGAAGGCTTCCTCAGTCACAAATCCAAGACGGGAATGGCGTTCAAACTCTCTAATCGCTCCTGCTTTATGGGCCTTCTGCACCGCCTTGAGCGTTGGATCAGGAGTAACAATATAACCGCGTTTTCTGAGTTGCAGTGCTCTTTCCAAAGCTTTAACCTTAATCTCTCCTCCGATACACTTCGCTCCTTGTCCCCATTTAAGCTCAATAGTCTCCAGATTATGTCTCTTTCTTACATATTCGGCAACACCTAAACGGGTATCTTCTACGTTCATCTGAACCAAAATCTCTCCATATCCTTCATAGAATTTTCGATAAGTCTCTATTCTTCTATCCATATCCGGCGCTTTTTTAATCTTTCCTTTTGAATCTAATTCTAATTCTGGGTCAATACCGCAAACATTTTCTCCACAGACTAAAGTAACACCGGAAATAGCCGCACCAATGGCAAAATGTTCCCAATTCTTTCTGGCTATTTCTGTAGAACCGAGTGCTCCGGTAAAGGCAGGAATTCTTATCTTTACCTTACTATCCCATCCGTATTCGGCCTCGGTGTCCACTTTAGGAAAGATAGCTGTATCAGGGCTAGCCTTTACTCCTTTAGGAAGACCCCTTGCCCCCATAGCATATCCCTGAATATTAATGTGGGAATAATCTACAGGGTAATCCTTATCTCCGCCTGCTGAAATCTCACCGAAGGGGCCGGGATAAATTACCTCGCGGCTGCGGAAGCTCGCTTTAAAAACTTCACAATTTCCGCGACAGCCGTCGATACAGCGTGTACATAATCCTGACCCGGGAACAACGTTTCGGGATCTATTTGCTGTCTGTGTTACATCATTTGCATTTGGTTGTTGTAAATTCATTTGTAACCTCCTTATTCTCTTATGCTTTTATTGCCGCTTCCTAACACAATCAAACCCTTCTCCCAACCTACAATCTACACAACTGTCTGGTGTTTGCTCCGACATTGACAGTTGAGATTCGCATAATCCGCAAAGGGCCTCTTCGCCCTTTTTCATAGGACCGGGGCAGGGAGTAATTGTCATTGGACAAATATCTATGCAGGCATTGCATCTTTTACAAAACTCTGGGCGCTGATCAAAAGGTAAAGCAACATGGCGTTCTTTACCACGCCCGACAAATCCCAAAGATTTAGATTGCCACACTTCGCTGCAGACTCGTACGCAGCGTCCACACAAAACGCAGGTTTCATTCCGAAAAGGATAGCGCACTTTTTTAACGCCACATTTTACGGCAATATCCTGAATAGCACGGGAATTAGGAGCCTCTGCAACTAACATCTCGGCAATATTTTTTCTTGCCTTCAATATCTTTTCAGAATGGGCTAAAATTTGCATTCCCTCTTCTACTTCCAAGGTACAAGAAGTGGTAACCTTTGAGCGACCGTTTTTAATAACTTCTACAAGACACAGACGGCAGACACCTATAGGAGTAAGCCCGCGCACATGGCAGAGGTGCGGAATACATATACCATAATCTAATGCCGCATCTAATACTGAGCTGCCGCGAGGTGCCTGAATTTTAGCTCCGTTAATAGTAAGTGCTACATATTCACTCATTTATTCTCCTATGAAACATTAACTGCATCAAACTTACAAACCTCTTTGCAAATGCCACATTTCTGACATTTAGCATCATTAACTTTATATATCTTACCGCCTTTTATAATAGCGCCGTGTGGGCAGGCTTTAAAACAGGCCCCACAACTTTTACACTTATGCATATTAATTGAATAATGGATTAATTCCCTGCACACACCGGCAGGGCAACATTTCTCTTTTATATGAGCTTTGTACTCCGGACTAAAATACTTGATTGTAGAAAGCACAGGATTAGGTGCTGTCTTACCCAAGGCGCATAAGGAGGCAATAGATACCGTCTCGGCAGTATCTTTGAGCAACTCCAGTTTTTCTTCCGTGCCTCTGCCCTCGGTGATATCGGTGATTATCTCCAACATCCGGCTTAAGCCTATTCTACAAGGAACACATTTGCCGCATGATTCGTCTAACAAGAATTTCAAAAAATATTTAGCCACATCGACCATACAGGTCGATTCGTCCATAACTACCATGCCACCTGAACCCACCATTGAACCTGCATCAGTTAAGGCCTCAAAATCTACAGGCAAATCAAAGAGTTTCTCCGGCAAACAACCTCCTGATGGTCCACCTGTTTGTACTGCCTTAATCTTTTTTCCCGTAGCAGAACCACCGCCTATATCATAAATAATCTTGCGCAGGCTCGTTCCCATAGGAACCTCAATTAAACCTGTGTTTCTTATCTTTCCTGTAAGAGCGAAAATCTTTGTCCCTTTGCTTTTGGTAGTTCCTTTTGCCGCAAACCAGGAAGCACCCTTGTTAATAATAGAAGGGACATTGGCCCAGGTCTCCACATTATTTAGATTTGTCGGTAAATCCATAAAACCTCTGTCTGTGGTATGGATATCCTTAGGTCTTGGTTCTCCCACCCTGCCTTCCAAAGATGCCATCAATGCGGTGGATTCTCCACAGACAAAGGCACCACCACCTCTGGCTATCTTTATGTCAAAAGAAAACTCTGTTCCCAGAATATTTTTACCTAAAAGTCCGAACTCCCTTGCTTGCTGTATCGCTATTTTTGAATGTTTTACTGCAAGTGGATATTCATTCCTGACATATATATACCCATGTTCTGAGCCTGTGGCATACGCCCCAATAAGCATTCCTTCAATTACCAAATGGGGATTTCCTTCCAACACGCTGCGGTCCATATAAGCGCCGGGGTCGCCTTCGTCTGCATTGCAGATGACATATTTGGGGCTACCTTCGGCTTTGCGAGAGTACTCCCACTTTTTTCCAGTAGGAAACCCACCTCCACCCCGTCCTCTAAGCCCGGATTTTTTAACCTCTTCTATAACCTCATCGGGCTTCATAGATGTCAGGGTCTTAATTAATGCAGAATATCCACCGCCAACTATATAATCATTGATATCGCAGGGGTCAACTAACCTATTTTGCCCCAGAACAGCACGGTCCTGAACCTTATAGAAAGGAATATCTCTTTCGTAACAAATCTTCTTACCTGAAGCAGGATCTGTATATAATAATCTTTCTATAATCTTATCATTCAGCAGTGTCTCAGAAACAATTTCAGGAATATCTTCTGGTTTTATGTGAGAATAAAAGATATTTTCTGGTTCTATGACCAAAAATGGTTCTTGTTCGCAAAAACCATGACAACCAGTGATGCGTAGCCTGACCTTATCTTCAAGTTTATGTTTCTTGAGTTCCCTTTTAAATACATCTATAATGTTTAAAGAGCCACAGGCCTGACTACATGTTCCAGAAGGAATAATAACGGTAGTTGCCGCACCTTTATCGGCAGCCTTTTTCTTCTTCTGGAAAGCTATAACTTCATCAATAGTTTTTAACTTAGTCATTTAAGCTTTGTTCTCTTTTTCTTCTTTTTACGAATGTTTTGTATTAAAGCACGTAATTTTCCTGAACTCATGTGGTCATAATATGTTCCGTCTAACACCGCAATCGGTCCTAAGGCACATGCGCCTAAGCAATTGACTGTTTCTACTGTAAATTCATCGTCTTTAGTAGTCTCCCCAGGCTGAACATTAAGTAACCCACAAATCTCATCTAAAAACTTGGGTGCCCCCCGCACATGACAGGCTGTGCCCATACAAATTGTAAGCAGATGTCTGCCGCGTGGTTTAAGCGTAAAGGCCTTATAAAAATTCGCTACCCTGAATACTTCAATCAGAGGTACTTCTAACTCCTCAGATACAATTCTTAACGCCTCTTCCGGAAGATAGTTGTAGGTTTCCTGCATATCCTGCAACACCTCAATTAATTCAGAAAACCCTTTTCTGTTTTTTAAGATTGCATTAATCTTCTTTTGGTTCAAGAGCCTCGCCCCATTTTTAAGTACCAGAAATTAAAAAAGACGTTCTGCCTCATTAAAAGGTTCCGAACGTCTTTGTTCTTTGTGCTCAGGCACTAACTTTATGTCCGATTTGCGTAAAAAGTTTACCACAAGATTTTAGAACTGTCAAGTTTTATTTTTTAGAAGGAGATTTCATAGCTTCAGTTAAAATAATCGCCTCGGATACTTCCCTCATGCTTCTTCGGCTATCCATACTGTATTTTCTGATTCGACTATAGGCCTCCTGTTCGCTTAAATTCGCTTGCTTCATTAAAATCCCTTTTGCTCTTTCTATTACTTTTCTTGACTCGAGTTCCTCTTTGATCACCTTAGATTCAACAACCAATCTAAAGTTCTCAATGACAATAGCAGCTTGATTTGCTATCGACTTTAAAATATTTATTTCATTTCTATTAAATTTATGAGGACTTGAGGTATAGCTATTTAAGACACCGATTATTCTACCTTTAAAAATAAGAGAGACACATAAAAGAGAACAAAGTTTTTCCTTTCTGGCAATTTTTATATTTATATAGCGTCCATCTTTGCGTACATCAAGAACTGTTATAGGCTTTCCATCCTTAGCTACTTTTCCTGCAATCCCTTCGCCTATTTTTATATTCGGTTTTTTATTATACTCTTCACTTACAGATTGAGTGGCTTTAACCTCGAGTTCCCGCCTAGATTTATTCAATAACATCAGCGAACATATCTTGGAACCCAAAACCTGTGCTGTTACACTGACAATCAATTTCAGAATATCTTCCAAATATAAATCAGAAGTAATAGCCTCACTGATTTTCGTTAAGGCTTCAATAACGTGTTTGCCTCTGGCAAACTCCGTAGCTGAACTTCTATCTTTTCTTCCCATATCTACATATCTCCGTTATGATTATATCAAAAGATAGGAAAAAATACTATAAATTATCAAGCCCGATTCCTTTTTTTAAGAAAAGTAAGCATTATCATAATTGCTACCGGTGTGATGCCGGAGATGCGGTTGGCTTGCCCTAAAGTCAGCGGCCTAAATTTTGCCAGCTTCTCTCTAATTTCATGAGAAAGCCCCTTAACTGCACTATAATCAATACCTTTAGGTATCTTTATCTTCTCTAGATGTTTAAAACCGCGTACTTCCGCAAGTTGTCGTTGAATAAATCCGGAATATTTGGCTTCAATTTCTATCCCCTTAAGTACTTCGTAAGGGGCATCAAAAGGCAAGTTTTCTTTTAAATCTTCAATCTTTATCTGGGGCCGCTTAAGCAATTGAAACAGAGGTAAAAAAGGGCCTGACCCTTTTTTTACTCTATTTTCTCTAATATATTTTAGGCCGGATTGAATTTGCCTCTGTTTTTCCTGGGTCTTTTCGCAATCCTCTTTACTTACCAGACCAAATTCATAGCCAAACTTTCTTAAG
>CAZEQA010000096.1:0-6496 GCA_964514265.1 uncultured Planctomycetia bacterium
CTTCGGCGCTTCAAACGGGTTATCGCAGAAGCGCCTCAGGATCAAGGAAAATCTGCTTAAAGCCTCTGCCCGAAGGGCAGATTTTCCTTGACAAGCCCTTTGTTATTTCATATACTAAAGCTAAACAAAAGCGCAAACATTCCACGTGAAATGTTTCCACGTGAAATGTTTCCACGTGAAATGTTTCCACGTGGAAACTAATCCTAAAATGACAGACTTTCCTAATTCCTTTTAAAGGAAAGGTCTAATGGGCAAAATTATTGCTATTTGTAATCAAAAAGGCGGAACTGGCAAAACTACATCAGCCGTAAATATTTGCGCCTATTTAGCTGTGGCCAAGAAAAGGGTTTTGCTGGTAGATATTGACCCCCAGGGCAATGCCACCAGCGGCTTAGGGATAGACAAAACAAAGATTACCTACAGTATATATAACGCTATCTTAGAACAAGCGGCTATTGGTGAGATTATCGTAGGTACTGCTCTGCCCCATCTTTTTTTGGCCCCATCGCATCTTGACCTTACCGGTGCCGAAGTAGAACTTGTGGGGGCCATGGGCCGGGAATTCCGTTTACAAAGAGCCCTGGACCCGGTTAAGGATGAATTTGATTTGATTATCATTGACTGCCCTCCCTCTTTGAGCCTGCTCACCATAAATGCCCTTACAGCTTGTAATTCTGTAATTATCCCGATTCAATGTGAATATTATGCCTTAGAAGGCTTGAGCCAGCTGGCCCGCACCATGGATCTGGTAAAAAATAATTTGAATCCCAGGATAGAGATTGAAGGCGTACTCTTAACTATGGCTGATTACCGCACCAATTTGACTTCTGAAGTAATTAAGGAAGCCAGAACCTATTTCAAACACAAGGTTTACCAAACAGTAATCCCGCGCAATATTCGTTTAAGCGAAGCGCCTGGTTTTGGCAAGCCCATTGTTTTATATGACCGCAGTTCTATTGGCGCGCAGAAATATTTAGAGCTTTGTAGCGAGATCCTGGGTACAGAGATACCTCAAGATATTCAGCTTGTCTCCCCGACAGAAGAACCGAAGGAGGAAACCGATGCAGAAAAGGGTGCTAGGCAGGGGCTTGAACGCCTTAATGCCGGAAAAACCGATTGAACCCGGAACAAAGATAGTGCAATTAAAGGTGTCGGAGATTAGCTTGAGTAGACTGCAGCCTCGCCAGGAAAGAAACCCCCAGAAGATGCATGAGTTAATCTCTTCAATCAAAGAAAAAGGGGTAATCCAACCTGTTTTAGTGCGGCCGAAAGAGGGCGGGTTTGAGCTAATTGCCGGAGAGAGAAGGTTACAAGCGGTAAAAAAATTGGGTTTTACTGAACTTCCTGCCATAATTAAAGAGGTGCAAGATGCCGAAGCCCTGCAGTTGTCACTGATTGAAAATATTCAAAGAGAGGAATTAAATCCTCTGGAAGAGGCCCAGGCCTATCAACAGCTGAGTTCGGAATTCGGCTTTACTCAGGAGAAGATTGCTCGCGTCGTGGGCAAAGACCCGAGCTCTATTTCTAACACCTTGCGTCTGTTAAAGTTACCACAAGAGGTTCAGATTGCTTTGCGCAAGGGATTAATCTCCATGGGCCATGCCCGGACTATCTTAGCTATTAAAGGACTTGATGAGCAGGGACGCATGTTTAAGCGCACACTGGTGGGTCGTTTGTCTGTACGCGAGCTAGAGAATATAGTGTCCAGACAGGTAAGCGGGACAGCAAAACGCAAAAGACGTCTTTTGCGCGACTCCAATCTTGTGGCCGTTGAAGAGCAAATTCAGCGGATTTTGGGCACAAAAGTGAGAATCATCACCGGACGCAAAAGAGGCAAGGTTATTCTGGAGTATTATTCCTTGAATGACTTGGAAAGGATAATAAATCTTTTAAAAAGTATTAAATAATTGGTAAAAGTTTTAATAAAGATTTTATGTAAACATTTTTGTGCACTGTTAACACTTTAAAATGAAGAGATTAAGAAAAAGCATAGAACAGACATTAGTTTTAATTAAACCGGACGGATTAAAGAAATCCTTAACAGGGAATATCTTAACCCGACTTTCCGAAACCAAATTAGAGATTGTCGCTACCAAGATAACCCGGGTCAGTCGGGCGTTGGCCGAAGAGCATTACAGGCATATGCAAGATAAGCCCTTTTTTGAAGAATTGATTAAGTACATTCGCGGGGAATTGCACGAACGGCGAAAAGTGATGGCTATGGTCTATTGGGGCGAAGATGCTATTTCTAAAGTGCGGGAGCTGGTGGGTTCGACCAATCCTGAAGAGGCCGATCCGGTTTCCATCCGCGGGGCCTACGGGCGGATTACCACTAAGGGAATTTATGAGAATGTCATCCATACCTCACGGGATAGGGAAGAGGCAGAGCGAGAGATTAAGCTCTGGTTTTCGCCGGAGGAGATTATCGTTGATTTGTATCCTAGCAAGACTGTGCAAGCGAATAGGGTAAAGAAAAAGGTTTGGGCATAGCGGCTTTGCTCAGTGTTTTTGCTTCGCTCGCCCCGTTCCAAATTTACTGCAAAGCTTTAGCTTAAGCAAAAGGGGTTGGCTTTAAGCATAGACTTTCTGATTTATCTAAAGCGTCTTTGTAAATTTGTAACGGGGCTCGCTGCAATTTTTTGCCGACTTTTTGGACTTAACAGTTCGTCCTCCGCTTCGCGAAGGACTTCGATGGACGATCCTGAACAAGATTCTTCGCTTTGCTCAGAATCGCAAGTGCTTAAGGAATGAAATGACTCAGTGCGAAGTGAAGGATCTTGCTCATTTTGCGGGCTATCGCTTGGAGCTACGCCATTCGTTTGCTGTAAGTCCTAAAAAGTCAAATGCCAAAAAATTGCTAATGCTCGCTTCGCAAAACACCTCGCAAGCTATATAACCGTCTTTGGCGAGGGGAAGTCCTCGAGCTCATAATAAAGGAGTGTATGGTGATTAAAAGCATGACGGGTTTTGGCAAAGGGCGCACGGTTGGACCATTGGGGACAATTATCGTTGAGATCAGGAGCGTAAACCACAAATACTTTGATAACGTTTCGCGTTTGCCCAACCATCTCTCAATTTTTGAAGATAAAGTTAGAGACTGTGTCAAAAAGAGGATTAGAAGGGGCCGGATTAATCTTTTTGTAACCTGGGAAAGCAAAGAAAAGACGCAAACGGCATTTTCCCTAAACCTGAATTTAGCCAAGAGGTATTATCGAGAGCTGATGAAATTAAAAAGGGGATTGGGCCTAAAAGATGATTTGGGCTTAACCCAGATTGTCTCGATGCCCGAGGTGATTAGTTATGAGCAGAAGAGGGAGAATGCGCGCAGGCTTTGGCCCTATCTTAAAAAGTCCTTGGAGCTTGCGTTATGCGGGTTAGACCGGATGCGCCAGGCCGAGGGCAAAAGATTGCTCCAAGATTTGATGCGCAGGTTAAAAAGAATTCGCTCTTGCTTGGGATATATTGAAAATCAATTGCCCAAAGTGATTGCCGGATACAGAGAGAATCTGTTTAAAAAAGTCAAGGCGCTTTCCGGAGCAAAAAGGCTTGACCAGGACAGAATTGCCGAAGAGGTGGCTTTATTTGTGCGCAATAGTGATGTCAGCGAAGAGCTCACGCGGATTAAAAGCCATCTTAAAGGATTTAGAACTGCCCTGCGCAATCAAAAGGAGGCAGGCAAGGAGCTGGATTTTATCGCTCAGGAGTTGTTTCGCGAGGCCAACACCATTGGTGCCAAGAGCGGCAGTTTTCGCATTTCGCGTTGGGTAATCAAGATTAAGAGCCAGATTGAGAAAGTGCGTGAGCAGCTACAAAATGTGGAGTAACGGTGAAAATAATTAACTTAGGGTTTGACAATGCCGTGGTGGCTTCTCGGATAGTATGTGTGGCCAATGCCTCTGCGGCCCCGATGAAGAGATTAAAAGAGGAAGCGAAAAAAAATCATCGGCTCGTGGATGTAACTAATGGCCGACGCACAAGGGCATTCGTTATTACTGATAGCGGCCATATTATCCTTTCCAGTATTCAGACGCAAACCCTCACCCAGCGGATCGAAGAGGCGGACTAACAGGGTGGGCAAAAAGGGAAAACTTTTTGTAATCTCGGCGCCTTCAGGCTCAGGCAAGACTACACTTTGCCAGAGACTCCGCAGGAGTCTGCGGGGTGAAAGTAAACTGGCGCACTCAATCTCTGTAACTACGCGCAATCCCAGAAGGGGAGAGCGCGAGGGGCGAGATTACTTTTTTATTTCTAAGGAAGAGTTTATCAAAAAGCAAAGGCAGGGTAAACTTTTAGAATGGGCCAAAGTTCTGGATAATTTCTATGGCACCCCGCGCGACTTTGTAGAGAAACATATCAATCGCGGCGCGGATGTGCTCTTAAGCATTGATGTGCAAGGGGCGCTGAAGATTAAACGCAAGGCAAGCAGCGCTGTTTTTATTTTTATCCTGCCGCCGACTTTACAGGAGTTAGAAAGGCGCCTCAGGCGCAGGTCCACCGAGGACAGAGCTCAAATCACCCGGCGCTTAAAACTGGCAGAAAGAGAGATGAAATTTTTAACAAAATACGACTACGTCGTCTTAAACGATAAAATCAACAAGGCGCTGGCGAAACTAAAAGAGATTATTAATCTTGAGAGGAAGAAATAGACATGTCCTATGTCCCAGTTCAGGATTTATTACCCAAGACCGGTAGCATTTATAAACTGGTAGTATTGGCTTCTAGGCGCGCGGTGGAAATTAATGCCGGCGCACCTAGATTAATAGAGAGCGATAGCGAAAAAGTCTCCACTGTCGTCCTGGAGGAAATCGCCCAGGATAAGGTTAGGCTCGATAAGGAAAAATAAAATAGGGAATGAAAAAGGAAGTAGTCTTAGGAGTAACAGGCAGCATCGCTGCCTACAAGGCCTGCGAGATAATCAATCGCCTTAAAGAGCGCAAGATCAATGTTACTGTAGTCATGACCAAAGAGGCAGAGGAATTTATTACACCTCTTACGCTGCAGGCCTTAAGTGCGAATAAGGTAATCCGCAATCTATTCGCCCTTGCGGAAAATTTAGATCCGGTGCATATTTCCTTAGCCCAGAAGTGCGGCTTGGTGTTGGTTGCGCCGGCAACAGCGAATATTATTGCCAAACTTGCCGCCGGGATTGCCGACGACGTATTAACAGCCCTCGTCTTGTCCACGCGCGCGCCGGTTATGTTATGCTGTGCAATGAACGAAAATATGTTCCGGCATAAGATTACCCAGCAAAACATCGCCCGCTTAAGGGGGTTGGGCTACCGGTTTGTTGGCCCCAAAAAAGGCCACTTAGTTTGCGGCGGCGAAGGAATAGGCCATTTAGCCGACCCGCAAGAGATTGTTAAACAAGCAACAAAACTATTAAAGTAAAACCCCGTTAATGAAATTGAAGATTCTCGTTACCGCCGGGCCGACGCGCGAACCGATAGATCCGGTACGTTTTATTTCTAATTACTCTACGGGCCTGTTGGGTTGGGAGATTGCCAGAGTAGCCAAAAAAAGGGGACACCAGGTCATTTTGGTTAGCGGGCCAACAGCGTTTGCAAAACCGAAAAATGTTTACTCTGTAAATGTGCAGACTTCCCGCGAGTTAGAGAAGGAGTTAAGTAGAAGGTTTAGCTGGTGCGATTGTCTGGTTATGACTGCAGCTGTGTGTGATTTTCGCCCTGATGGCGTGGCAAAAAGGAAGATTAGAAGAGGCAAAAGAGACAGGTTAATTTTACGATTAAGGCAGAATCCGGATATCTTGGCCAGTTTGGGCCGCAGAAAAGGTAAGAAGATGCTCGTGGGATTTGCGTTGGAAACAGAGGACTTAACGAAAAATGCGCAGCGTAAATTAAGGCAGAAGAACTTAGACCTGATTGTGGCCACGCAAAAGGATTCAAACAGCCATCCTTTTGGCCAGGTGAGGCTGGATGCATTAATCATAGATAGGCCTGGCCGAATAGAGCGGCTGGGGCAGGTTAGCAAAAAGACTCTTGCCCAGATTTTGCTGAAGAAGATAGAAAAGGCGGCATACCCAAGTGGATTAAGGGGACGGTCTGCAAAACCGTTATACATCGGTTCGAATCCGATTGCCGCCTCTAGATAAGGCCGGGATGGCGGAATTGGTATACGCGACAGACTTAAAATCTGTTGAGGCTTAGCTTCGCGTGGGTTCGAGTCCCACTCCCGGCATCAGGGTTTTTAGGTGCTTCGGCAGCTACAATGCTCATTATTGAAATTTTCTCTCGAAAATTTCATACTGAGATTCCGATAGATAAGAGGAATCGAAGTATCTAATTCGCATTTTTTACGCTGCCTCAGCACCGAATTTGCGAAGCAAATTCGGGCGGTTGGCGCAGCTGGTTAGCGCGTCACGTTGACATCGTGAAGGTCACTGGTTCGAATCCAGTACCGCCCACCAGTACCACAGAATCACAGCAAGAAAATTGCCTTCGGCAATAACCTTAACCCTAAAGGGTAGACTTTCGCAATT
>CAZEQA010000097.1:0-2863 GCA_964514265.1 uncultured Planctomycetia bacterium
TTAATAGCTGATGAGCTGGCAAATTTGACACGTTTTCGAAAGACTTATAAAGGATTTTTGCCAAAATTTACTGATTGGAGAGTTCGCGGTCACGCTTATTACCTGGGAATAATTTATGCCGTCTTTGGCTTTTCACCAGTAACGGTAAAGCTCATTAATTCCCTTTTATTTATAATAACAGTATATATTCTCTATAGGTATCTATTGAAATACTTTGGAGAACAAACTAGTTTTTTCTTTTTAGTTTTCTCTCTTTTTCTGCCCTCATTATTTATCTGGTCAATTAGTGGATTGAAAGAACCATTAATCTCTTTTCTTTGTGTTACGGGTATATTCAGCTTTTGGCACTTAATAGAATCTGCAAAATTATGGGGAATTGTTTTGACCGAGGTAATAATTTTAAATGTACCTTTTCTAAGTATTACGATCTGGCCTGCTCTAAAATCCATTCCAGCATTTGGGCATCCTCTATTGTTTTTTGCAGGATTGGTAGTTTTGCTATTATTTATAAAGAACAAATCCGCCTTTATAAAAATTATTGTTTGTGCACTAATAATATTCTTTTCAGCAATTAGTTTAAATAGTTTGAGGCCATTATCTTCTAAAATATTTTACTACATACTGCAAATTTCATCTTTATTGTATTTATTTTTATATTTATATTCGTCAAGATTATTTAAAGTGGGAATAGTTTTATTAATGATATTTTTTATAATTACTTTTCCATTAAAAGAAAAAGTTTTTAACACTTACAAAAGGTTTAGCTACATGTCCATCTGCAAAAGTATGGTTTGCCAATATGATGCCACTACAAGATATCAAATATATCCTGAAAGATATAACAATGATGCAAGGATGAAGAGAATTGGATTTTCAGAATTTCATGAGCCATCAATGTCTGAATTTATCATAATGTCTGCAAAAGGATTTGGCTATGCTATATTTGCTCCTTTACCTTGGCAAGTAAGAAGCAAACCTGAACTTTTCGCATCTTTAGAAGGGTACTTTATGATTATATCTTTTTTATGGGTAATCAATGGCTTGCTGCTATGTTTTAGAAAGGTTAGATACCCTTTTGTATCATTACCTATAATTATACCATTTTTTATATTATTGGTTTTACTTACCTTCTTTGAGGGGAATGTGGGGACATTATTGCGTCATCGAACTATAATGCTTCCGTTCTACTGTGCTCTTCTTGCAATTGGTATTGGCATAGGGAGGAAGTCATATAAGGTTGTTTTATAATTATGAATATTTTATATATTTCTTATGACGGCGCTGGTAGTAACTTAGGCCAATCGCAAATTATACCCTATATTTTAGGATTATCAAAAAAAAGCAATGATATGGAGTTTTTTCTTTTAACTTTTGAAAAGGAATCAACGCTTCAAAATAGCGTTTTAATGAACTCGATTGCCAAAGAATTAAAAAATCACAATATTAAATGGAAATCTCTAAGGTACCATAAAACGCCTTCATTAATTGCAACTATGTATGATGTGATTCATGGCATTATAGTTGGTGCATGGATAATAAAAAATAAAAAGGTCAAACTTATTCACGGTAGAACATTTATAGGCTCCTTGATTGGGTTCTTCCTGAAACTTATCTTTAGGGTTAAAGTTATCCTCGATATAAGAGGGTTTTGGCCCGAAGAAAGGGTTGAGGCCGGCTTATGGAGTAAAAATGGTTGGTTATTCAGGATATCAAAATTTATCGAAAAAGCCCTTATAGTAAACGCCGATGAGATTGTGACTCTAACATTGAATGCCAAGAAAGAAATCGAGAGATTCGGGTATTTGAGAAATAAGAAAGTTAATATTAATGTTATACCAACGTGTGCAGATATGGAAAATACCCTTGTTAATAAAATAAATGGCAGCATATTAAATAATTGGAAATTCGATAACAAGTTTATAATATCATACATTGGTTCTATCAGTACATGGTATATGTCTACTGAGATGTTTAGATTTTTTGACGTTGCGCAAAGGGTAATAGAAAATAGCTTCTTTTTAATTTTAACTCAAGAAGACAAATTGCTAGAAAATATTTTGAGGAAAACAAGGGATAAAATGGATAACATATCTATACTGAATGTAGAACATAAATTCGTTCCACAATACCTGTCTATTGCTAAAATTGGATTAGCCTTTTATAAGACGGGCTATTCCAGAAAGGCATGTTGTCCAGTTAAGTTTGGCGAATATTTGGCACAAGGTTTACCTGTTGTGATCAACACAGGTATAGGAGATTGTAATGAAATTATATTAAAAGAAAAGGTTGGAGTGATTATTAACGATTTTTCCTCTAAAGAGTATGAAAGGGCGCTAAAAGAATTGATGGCTCTTTTTTATGAAGAGGATAAATTAAGACAAAGATGTAGGGCTGTGGCAAAGAAATACCTTTCCCTTGAGATGGGAGTAGCAAGATGCCGAGATATCTACAAAAGGTTAAGCGGCCATCAGATTGCAACAAGTGAAAGAAGATTATTTGAGGCGGATCGAAATTAATACATAATTTTGTTAAAAATGAGAATTTTATTTTGGGTACCTTACCCTACAGAAGGCGCAAGTAATAGATACAGGGTTGAACAATATTTGCCCCATTTAAAAAGGGCAGGGATAAATTATTCTCTGCATCCGTTCTGGAGTAGTTCTGCATTTAGAGTCTTGTATAAACCCGGGCAGCGTCTTGCAAAATTATATTATTTTATTTTAGGGACTATTTTTCGGCTCTTCGACCTAATGAGGATATTTCAATATGATATTGTATTTATACATCGCGAGACGTATCCAATCGGTGGCGCATTTTTTGAAACCATCTTAGCAATATTAAAAAAGCCTTTTATCTTCGACTT
>CAZEQA010000097.1:2873-6480 GCA_964514265.1 uncultured Planctomycetia bacterium
ATGCGATAATATGACCTAGTAGCAGTCGTTCTAATAATTTTATTGAAAGGTATAAAAAGCCGGATAAGGTGGCCAATATAATCAAGATGGCAAGACACGTGATAGCCGGAAATCATTATTTAGCCGATTTTGCTTTACCTTTCAATCAGTCTGTTTCTATCATTCCTACGCCTATCGACACGGATAAATATCATCCAACCGATAAAAATCACCATAATGAAGTTGTTATAGGTTGGATGGGCAGTCTTACGACTGCGGATTTTCTTAGTGCAATGGAGAACGTATTCATTAGGCTATCAGAAAAATTCCTTTATATAAAGTTTAAAATAATAGGAACTAATCTTTCTATTAAAGGTCTCCCTAATATCATCAGTAAACCATGGTCTTTAAGTGAAGAAATAGAAGCTTTAAGAACATTTGATATAGGGATAATGCCAATGCCGGATGATGAGTGGACAAAGGGTAAGTGCGGCTTTAAGGCGATACTATATATGAGTATGGTAATACCATGTGTATGTTCTCCTGTTGGCATCAATAAGGAGATTATCAGAGATGGCGTGAATGGGCTTTTGGCATCAACAGATGATGAATGGGTTGAGAAACTTTCGCTTTTGATCAAAGATTCTGATTTGCGCAAGCAGATAGCTATGGCAGGAAGAAAAACTATTGAAGATAAGTATTCAGTTAATATAAACGCCCCCAAATTTTTAGATATACTGCGAGAATTATATAACAAACAACAATAAAGTTAAGGACTTTAATCATATGGATTACGAAAGAGCTGGTACACAGAAAGATTTTTATACTGAGACAGAGGTAAGTTTTGTTAGCTGTCCTTTTTGCGGCAAAGATATTTATAGACAAATTTATAAAGAAAGAGGCGCATTAGGAATAGTTAGATGTCTTAATTGCGATTTAATTTATGTAAACCCCCGCATTAATGAACCAGAAAAAATTTATTGGGGTGAAGTTGATAAATATTTTAAAGAGGCAAGGTTAATTTTTGAAGGAAAGGCCAGACACCATCGCGACCCAAATTATTTACAGGATTTAAAATTAATTTATAAATACAAACCTGCAGGCAATTTTCTTGATGTAGGCACAAATATGGGTTTTTTCTTAAGAAATGCCCGTGGCAGAAATTGGTCGCTTTATGGCGTAGAGCCATCGCCTTCTTTATCCGAGCTGGCAAAAAAATACTTTGGGTTAAATATAAAAACAGCTTTCTTAGAGAAGGCCGGCTTTGACAACAATTTTTTCGATATAGTAACTATGACGGATGTCTTTGAACATATTGCTGATCCGGGAATAATTCTTAATGAAGTTCATAGGATATTAAAGGACGACGGTATCCTTTTCATTAAGGTTCCCAATGCTCTATTTAACCTTTTTAAATTTTACGCGGCGAGAATAACCGGTAATTTAAATGATTATGATATATTTGATTCTTACGAACATGTAATACACTATTCTGAAAAAACATTGCGGGCTATGCTTGGAAAATATGGCTTTAGAGTGATTAAGACCTATTTAGGCAAACCTATACAGTTGCCTGTATGGCATAATTACGTAGGAGCATACTATCAGTATCCTTCACCTTGGTATCTTGCTCCAAAGAGACATCTTACAAGGTTATGTTTTTATTTTCTTTCTCTTATTGAATTTAACTTAAGGTTTAATAGGATAGGATACTTCGCACCAAATATTATTGCTATAGCGAAAAAGGTAAAATAATGTGCGGTATATGTGGGGTAATTAATTTTAGGAAAAACGACCCAATAGAAAAATCTTTAATTGAAAATATGTGTTCAAAGATGCTGCATCGCGGTCCTGACGATGGCGGGGTATATCTTAATAATGAAAATTATCCTTCAGTTGGATTGGGTCACAGAAGATTAAAGATTATTGATTTATCTGAGGCAGGACATCAGCCAATGGCTAATGAAGATGGTTCTTTATGGTTAGTTTTAAACGGAGAAATATTTAATTTCCAACAGTTGCGTAAAGATTTAAAAGATAGAGGACATCAATTTAAGTCTAATACCGATGCTGAGGTAGTGCTCCATCTTTACGAAGATTTTGCTGAAGATTGTTTATCTTATTTACGCGGGATGTTTGCTTTTGCCATCTGGGACCAGAACCGAAATAAGCTTTTTTTAGCCCGTGACAGAATTGGCCAAAAACCACTTCTTTATTATTATGATGGCCAACATTTCTGTTTTGGCTCGGAGTTCTCGACTTTGCTTGCCAGTGGCTTGGTTGATAAAAACATAAACTATGAGGCCATCGACCAATATCTTACTTTTGGCTATGTGCCAGCACCAGCGACAATCTATAAGAAAGTTTTTAAAATGTTACCGGCGCATTATGGCATATTTCAAAACGGCAAACTTGACTTGCAGAAATACTGGGACTTGGATTATTCTAACAAAATTGCTATTTCGGAAAAAGAAGCAGTTCAAGAGTTAACCAAGATTTTAAAAGAAGCAGTGAACCTACGTTTGGTTAGCGATGTGCCTTTAGGCGTATTTTTAAGTGGTGGCATTGATTCAAGTACTGTGGTGGCATTAATGAGTCAGCTAACTAATAAAATAAGAACCTTTTCAATTGGTTTTGATGATGCGGATTTCAATGAATTAGAATATGCACGTAATATCGCCACATATTTCTCTACCGACCATCACGAATTTATTGTCAAGCCAAAGGCCTTAGAGATACTGCCGCTTTTGGTGGAACGTTACGGCGAGCCATATGCGGATTCATCAGCTATTCCTACTTATTATGTTGCCCGCCAGACCAAAAGATATGTTACGGTGGCTTTAAACGGAGATGGGGGAGATGAATCCTTTGCTGGTTATGAACGATATCAGGCAATGGTGCTTGCTAAAAATTATAACCGACTACCCGCATTTCTTAGGGATGGGTTAAGGCAAATAATTATTCGCTTATTACCTGATGCGGTTAATTTTAAAAATAGACGAAGAAGGTTAAGGCGTTTCTTTGAAAATGTATCAATGCCCTTCTATTCGCGTTATTGCCGTTGGGTATGTATGATTAACGATGATGAAAAGAATAGACTCTACAACGAAAATTTTAAAAAACAACTGAACTGTGGCAGCCCCGCGGATTGGTTAAAAGATTACGTCGATTTATCTAATGACATGGAATTAGTCGATCGTTTAATGGCAATTGACATTAAAACAAATCTGGCCAATGACCTGGTGGTCAAAATGGATATCGCCAGTATGGCTAACTCTCTTGAGACGCGTTCACCCTTCCTTGACCATAAATTTATGGAATTTATTGCTAAGTTACCAACAGAATATAAAATGAAGAGATTTGCCAAAAAGTATATTTTGAAGAAGGCAGCAGGAGATTTAATTCCCCAGAAGAATATCCATAGGGGCAAGATGGGATTTGGCGTGCCTGTAGGGGAATGGTTCAGGAATGATTTAAGGGGATTCTTGCATGAGAATCTTTTATCTAGGGCATCTTTGAGCAGGGGGTACTTTAGATCCGGAGCAATTAAGAGTATGGTCGAACAACATATTACAAGGCAAAAAGACTATACCTTTCAACTTTGGTCACTCTTAATGCTTGAGTTATG
>CAZEQA010000098.1:0-6390 GCA_964514265.1 uncultured Planctomycetia bacterium
TGCTTTATGCGCCTTTGTTTGGATTAGATACAGCGTCGGAGATTACCACTTATAAAGACAAAGGGTTACTTTATTTAGCGGAGCAAAAGAGTCTCCCTGACAGACAAAAAATCGAACAGTACCTAGATTTTTTAAGCAAGCAAAAGTTGTTACTACCTATTATTAAAGAAGTTGCAAAAAATAGCCCGGAAGCCCTTGCAGTGCGTGTAGACTTTGCTCAGCAGACATTCTATCTGGATGCCCAGGGCCATACTGTATGGCCCCACGCAAGTATCCCCCGATACTTTAGTGCAACCTTAAGTAAAACAATAAGTTATGTAAATACAATCTTTCAAACCCCTTCAGTGCAACAGCCCTTGATTCTGCAAACCTGCCCGGGTTATATTGACTTACCTGCAGAGATATTCGGTTTTATTCAATGCCTCGAACAGGCCTCTCAAAAGGCGATTACCTTGATTACGGTGATGGGTAAATTTGGCGAAAATCTGGTTTCCTGGCAGAACCTTAAAACCCCCCGTAAATGCTACTTTATCTTTCCCTTGAGCCCCTGGCAATATGGTCGGCTTCAAGGCACACAAATAATCAAAGACTTCCGACCATATGTTATCGGCCCAGACAAGGAAGGTATGAGCGTGGCCGACGCTGAGGTAAACCTCTATAATGCGCAACTACGTAAGAATATTAGAGTTAGGGCAGCACTGGTGAGAAGAAAAGAAGAACGCCTGACCCTGATTACGAATATTTCTCGGGGGGAAGAACGGTATATCCGAAAGATTGCCCAGGCCTATTTTTCCCGCTGGCCAGATAAAAAGGTGAAAAACTATTATGACCTTATGAACGAGGTTCCGGAGAAGAAACCTTCCCGTTCTCAAAGACAGGATGCCTTAACCGATTTATTAACAAATGGTTACAGCGGAACCCCCGAAGATGTATTCCGGGTATTTTTAGAACATCTTAATCAAATAGCCCTGGCGCGCTTTTTCCCGCCGGAGTATGAGGCAGAAGGCCTAAAATCTATGTGCGAAAAATTTTATCGGCAAAACGGATATTTAAAAATAAAACAAGATTCCTGGGAGCTATTTCTCCTGTCTTTTGGGCCAGGAGCCCTTCAGCAAGCCTGTCAGATTGCCTGCCAGAGATTTAATCAAAGCGACCTAAGATTTCCCCAGCAAAAGAGATTACGTATCTATTTGCAATAATGGCAGTAAAGGTATTCCGTTAAGAGTTACAAAAGTTAGTTTTTTCCCCTTGCCAACTACCCCTATTTATGCTATACTTATAGTGTATTCAACAAGGAATACTCGAAAAGGCAAACCGCCGAGAGGTGGGGCGCAAAACCACGGGCGCTGCAAGAGATTGCAGTTGAGTATTTAAAAAGGAAAACACCTAAGCGTAGCCGGGTTACCGAAAGTTAGGGCAACCCGGTTTTTTATTTTATAAATCTTAAGCACTTTTATAAAGAACTTACAAAGAGGTGGCGAAATGAACAGGCGGACGGTAACACTTCTTTTTTCTTCCAGAGGTCAATCAGTTTTAGAATACACTTTGTTGGTTGTGGCTATAGTTGGGGCTTTAGCTTGCTTATTTAATTATGTCAAAAGAGGCGTGCAGGGAAGATTTAAGATGGGTGCTGATACTATCAGTGAGCGTCAGTATGAACCCGGCAAAACTATCATTGTAGGCAGGTAAGATGAAGATGTTAAAGCGATTTTTTAATGGTATAGGACAAACCACTTTTGAATATGCAATCTTAATTACTATTATAGTGGCGGCAATAATTACTATGCATACGTATATGCGCCGGGCAGTTCAGGGAAGACTCAAAGGCGTAGAGGTTGATTTAAACCAAGAGATAGAACGATAATGGAAAAGGACCAACCTGACGCACAACTGAATAATTTAGCTCAAAGCTCAGAAGCATTCAAAGCTCAAAGGCAGAGCGATACAAGGGACTATACTTGCTGGTTTGACCCGCGCAATAAAAGATGGCTCAAAGTTATCGCTTGTATCGTAATAGGGGCCTTTTTACATCAAGATATCGTCTGGGCTGCAGGAACGGGCTATGCCGATGATTTGAAACTGATGTTTGAGCAGCCCACCCGCAAGGTTATAGAACGCCTAGGCGCGCTTTTCTCCATCAAAGAGGCCTGGGCAGAGGAAGGAACGGTTACAACGGTTAAAGACTCTTGGAGTTGGAGAGGTACCGAGCTTGAGAGGATGGATCTCTCGGGCCCTTCCTTTTCTTCGGTTGTTGATAATGCTATTTCACTACCGTCTTCAGTTCGATTTACATATGACCGCAATTTAGGCTCCAGTCTTACTATCAATGGAGTAGCCGTCCCAGAGGCAAATATCGGCAACAGTCTTATTACCAGCAATGTCGAGAAGCTTAATAGCGTTCAAGGCTGGCTTGGAGACCGTTCAAGAGTTATTCTTTCCGGCAATATACTTCGGCTTGATGCCGGAGTTACCCAGGGAGGCATATATTTAGACCGCAACCACAACCTAAATCACGCTCAGGGAATCTCTACCTCTTCGTCTAATAGTAAATCTTCGAATATTGATTTCTATTACGATAACCTTCCGGGAAAATATAACACAAACGCAACCGCGCGCAAAGACGTATATCTACTTACAGTCCCCAAAGAAGGCGGCTTGATTCACCTTAACCACGATTTCTTCAATCCTCAAGCGGTAGTTTTACCCAATGATGTCTATAGGCCTTCCGATAATTTTGTCCAGGACTTTTTCTCTAACAGCCAGTTCTCCGGTTACGGCTTTGAGAATCCGCAGGTAGCTGTAACCTACAATCCCACTCAAACCGGTTTAATGTCAATACCGCTTAATGCCCTTGAATATACAAACCAAGCCATTCGTCCCATTACTCTCGAAAATAAAGATTTAGCCACGCAATTTAGAGGCACGGCATTTTTAAAGTCAGAAAATCCCGGCTATATTCGCTGGCAAGAAGGGGCATTTCAACCTTATAAAGCCACAGTCCCTTCACAGATACTTAAACCTGGAATGCCTCAAACCTCTTCAGGTTTTGAAGTGCTTGCCGGCAGCCGCAATAGGTCCGGACAGATAAAGGGGAGTTACCTGAAGACCCAGATGTTTGAGAAAGGCGCAAAGACCTGGGAAGCGGTAACTAAACCCCAAACAGCCTTAATTGGCGGCTGGGATGACAGCCGGAATAGATTTTCTCTTGCCGGACAGATTACCCATTTTCAACCCGCAGCTATGCCCAAGGGCACCACAGATACACAGACAACCACTACTTTAGTTGCCGACCGCACTAAACTTACCTTTACGCCTTTTACTGAAACCTACGGCATTTATTCCGGAAACACCGAGTTGACCTCTAATCTTCAACCCATTGTCTATGGCGACAAAGCAGAAATCACCTTAAATTCAAATTTTGATGAAGACCGCCTCAATGAATTAGCGCGTCTTCCCTCTTCTGTTGATTCGCAGTTACAGAATATGAAGAAGCAAATTAACCAGAGATTAGCAGCGGCAAAGAGACAAAGAGAGTGGCTTAAAGGAGAGCACAATGAGTTGGCAGAAGCATTGTTGGCGTCATCTTCACCTGTGGGACTGAAGCGGAGTATGGATTTATTGGAAACTTCCGCATCTAAACTCAAAAAGGCCGCAGAGCTGGCAAAGAATTTAGAGACCAACGAAGACTTCAGAGCCGCTCAAGAGATAGTAAAAAAAGCAGAGGCCTTAATTGCCAAAGATAAAAAAAGAGCCAGCAATCTTTTAGTCGAGGCCCAGGTTAGGTTGATGCTGGTAGACTCAGTTGCAGAGGATAGGCAGGTTCAGCAATACAGCCGGCAGGCATTAGAGGCAGTTCAAGAAGGCCAGATGCAAAGAGCCGAGCATTTTTTGGCCCAGGCGTCAATCCTGAGAGACGTATTAGGCCAGGAACAGAACCTTGATACGCTCCTCAAAGCAAAAAGAAAAGAGATAATGAGTTTAAAAGGCGGGGCGAACAGTCCTGATGTAAGGGCCGCCTTGGCTGCACAAAAGGAGTTATGTTTACAGAAGAAAGACTTAGAAAGAGCACAGGCCGGTATTCAGGGGGCCGTTAATTCGATTAATCAAGGCGACTTTGAAGAAAGCATTAAGGGTATTAATAGATATGTCCGGGCTTCTTCTCAGACAATGGTAATGGAAGAGCACTTAGGCCGGGTTGGTCGAGGCCTGCTCGAAGGTGATTATGGGGCCATAGGGACGGGAGGGGAAGGTAGGGTATTAACTAAGTTAAATAAGGCGCAGGAATATATCGGGCTATATAGAGTAGCAGAACAACCAACTATATACGCTGTTCAATTTCTAGCTGAATTAGAAGGGGCCGAGACAGAGCGCAATAACATCCCCAGATACAAGTTCGAAGATAAAGGAAAGGGCTTCTTGAGTAAAACTTGGGCCTGGGGTGGCAGGGTATTAAATTCGGCAGCAGCAACATTGCAAGAAGCGGATGGATGGGCGCTCAAGCAAGAGGAAAAACTCTTGGGCTGTATGGGGTCCAATGATAGCGAGAATTTAGGACACAATTTTGCTAACCACGGGATAGGCGATGCTAAAAAACCCATCATTCAGGCCGTAAAAGATGACGACTTCAATGGTCCATCTGTAGGTCAATATGCCTTGACCCAGCCGCTTCCTTTTGGTAATCCGAGTGTTGCCGAACTCGGTCTAGGGCTTTATGATGGTGTTACTGAGGTTGGTGCAGAGCTTTCCGATGGCAGTAACCGCGCCTTTACGTCTGTTCGCGCTTTGCGCAACTTTGTAGATGCTGGTGGCGAAAAAGTTGTCGCAGAAGCCGTAGGATTAGTCTCTAAACGCGCTAAAGCATATATAAATAAGAGAGTTCATTATTTCTTCAAAGAAGCAATGCTTGAATCGGCATTTGCCTGGCGAGACGACACCTCAGATGTACGTTCGACGTTACACTACCTCCGAGACAGAGGCTATGATATCTCAGGTCTTGATACAACTCATTCAGATCCCCTTAACTGGACGTTTAATGACGGTGGCAGAATTCGTTCTCTTGCCAGTGTGGGCTGGGATGAGACATCTGTTGCAGAAATCCTCCAAGCAGGCACGAATTTGGAAGAAAAGAATTATGGAGATGCTATAAAAAATTATATCTCCGGTTATGGTAAAAAAGCAGGGAAGATGATTGCTGAGATGTGTATGGGAGCCCAATTCCTTGGCGCTCTCGGCGTGCCAGGATTTGCTTCTACTACTTCCGGCGAAGCCTTGTTGTCTACGACAGCATTAGAAAGCCCAGGTATGCTGGCTACTCTCTCAAGCGGCTTAAGCGCAGCAACAAAGACACCTTATTTTTGGGCGGGGGTTTCCGATGTAACACTAAGTGAATTAAAGCATCAATTATCTGGGTCTGGGATGCCTACCACTGTTTCCGAAGACCGTATTCTTGCAGTGTCCTTCCTTTTGCCTCAAGCAGTAGCCAATCGCGCATACGCTTATGGTAAAAGCGCTGGGCTTTTAACCCCCGTAGGTAACGGGGTAAAAATAGCTGAGGGGCTTTCTATTTGGCCAAAGGTAAAAGCCTTTGGTTCGGCAACTCTGGTGCACGGCAAGAAATTGGCCAACATTTGGATTCCCGTTGATAATGCTTTAAGTGTTGTTAGAGAGGGAAGGCTGCAGACCTTGGGTGAAAACTTGGGTTCCATGGGTAGGGCTTATGGGTTCCAGGCAGGCCTTCAGGGCGCCGGAGCAATAGCCGAGTCTGAAAAAGTAGCAGCCTTTTTAGCAGACCATGCTTTTGCGGGCTACCTGACAACTCGTGGTGCAGGTGGAGCTGCCTTAAATACAATGCGCGGATATTTAGAAGGTGAAATACATGGGTGGGGAGATGTAGCAGGACATGCTTTGGTTGGCGTTCCTTTGGGATGGGTAGGTGGCGCAGGCTGGGACCTACCTTATGCGGGGCCGGCCTTATTTGCCTTACCAGTTGGTTTGGGCGGCGGCGCTTTTGATGCTCGGCTTAATAATAGAGAATGGACTCCGATAAAAGACGTTGTTGTCTCCAACGTCTTAACTTATGCCTATAAATTACTTACTATGCCTCAGAGCACAAAACCTGTGGCCACCTATAATGGACAAAAGGTTGTGCTAGATACCTTATATAAGAAAATTGCCTACCTAGGACACGAAGGTTCTCGGATTCCTGGTTGGGGCGGTAAGCTAGCAAGAGTAGGCGCAATAACTGGTCCTGTAACAGGCGCAAGAATTACCCATGATGTGATAAGCGGCGACGTAGAGAGATATGATTGGGGCAATACCTTTTGGAAGGCAGGCATAGAATCGTTAGCTGCTAATTACGTCTTTAGCCCATGGGGCGCCGGACACCTTACT
>CAZEQA010000099.1:0-6323 GCA_964514265.1 uncultured Planctomycetia bacterium
TCTGCCAATTCACTGCTTCCAAGTGGCCAAAGGATATCAAAGCCCTCTCTTATCTGCAAAACCCTATCGCCCTCAAAAATGTGCGGCAGGGGAAGTTCTCCATATAAGGCCACGGTGCTTGTTTTCTTTAATTCATCACGGACACGGATAAGTTCCTTGACCTTTGCCTTTAATACGCGCCTGTCTTTGGCTTTAGATAAATCCCGAACTCTATAATTAAGGACTACTCCTCCCTCATCAAAAATACCTTGGATGTTATCATCTACATCAACAGCAGTTAAAATCTCATCTCTGGTAACCTCTCCGTTCATATACACTGCTGTGGGAAACGGGGTAAGTTCTTCCTGGTTTGCATCAGGAGTCGGGGCAGGTGACTGGGAGACATAGAACTGCCAAAAGCCCAAGGACTGATTATCCATCTCCTGCTTGCTATAGACCAAACTGAGATTTGAAGATGCTGTGTCTACTCTCTCCCAAACTCCGGCATAATCAACCTTCAGGCACTTCTTCTTAAGTCTTAATAAAGCCGCATTAATCGTTGCTTCTGTGGAAGAATGAGCCCCGTAGTCGGGGAAACCTTCTCCGTTTGAAAAAACTACATCGGGCTTGAGTTTTCTTAGGAAACGCACAATTGCTTCAACATCCTCCTCACTGGCAGTTCCTAACTTTCCCACAGCCGTATACCAGCTTGTTTCTAAAGGGTCATAGATATTTTCATAGGGTATCCCCCAGGATAACATTGCTATTTTCTCTTCAATAACCCGGATTAATCCTTTTATTCTATCAATAATATAGATATTTCTTCCCAGCCATGATTCTCTTTGCTGTATCGTCATCTTCAATAAAAGAATAAATTGTCTTATTTGTTCGCTGTCATCTAAGTCACGTTTGTGTAGCGTCTTATCATAGATATAATTAAATAGGAGTTGACAACGTAAATCTTTCTCTTCCTCGGAAAGCTTAAGCCATAAATCGTAATCAAGCATATCCTGTCTATTTTGTAATTTCCTTTCCTCTGCTACCTTAAACAATCTCTCCGCGGCTTCTCTTCGATTAAGCGTCTTCGCCTTTTCTAATATTTCATCCCTTCTACCAGTAATCCAGCCTAAGATGTGGTCAAATATACCAATAACAAATTTATCACTGACCGCAGATGAGCCGGTAGTTAAAGATACGCTATAGAGGCGGATAAATTCTTCGGCTATTAGTTGTCGCCATCTATTCGGCTCGGCCAAATAGCGGTCATCAGGATGCGCGTCAGGGAAAAATCCTACTTTTTGCAGTCTTCTTAGTCTCTTCTTCGCCCAGGCAAGCCTCTTCTGTAATATCCAGCCGCCCACATTGCCTTTTGTATATTGTCTATAATATGCTTGCAATGTATCTATTCTCTGACGTGCCTTCTTAAACCTTTCCACAAATCGCCTGCCCCATAAAAATTGAGCAAACTCCTCTGAAGTTGAAACGATATTACCTGTTATCATCCTGATGGCATCGCGCTTTCTCTCATCCCAGGATTTCCTTTTCTGCAAGGACTTCAAGTTCTTCGTGCGGATTCTTTTAATAACAGCAGGCGCTTTTTCAAAGCCATTGGCAAGAAAATCATCCGGCCTTAAATCTTTAATCTTCTTTTTTGTATCCGAACTTAAATTTAAGAAAAACTTCTTTATCGTCTCATCTGTCCAGTCATCTTTCCTAAAAATCCGAAAATCCCAGGGATGCCTGTTGAGCCTCAACTCAGTGGACGAACTGAAATCGCCAATCAGAACTCCATTACATTCTTGAAGATGGACCACCGGGACCCGGCTATCTCTATCTCTATCACCCTCAACAGCAAATCGTAATGAATTGCGCTTCTTATTATCGAGAATTATGCAGAACACTTCTGCATCTTTATTCTGAGTAATATCCTTCAACGAGTAAGTGCAAAATCCGTGTTTTCCGATAACATTCTCATAGCCTCCGTTTTGAGCGGCTTGGCCTGCGGCGTTATGATATTTAGCCAAGCCCATAAAGGCCTCTTGTTTATCAACATCTTCGGACTCAACAAAAGCAACGTGGCCGTATCCTTTATATGAGGGCCCTGTGCTGCAGAAGACCACATCCGGCCCGCCAACCTGTCTCAATTTCCTGGTCATTTCTCTATTCTGCCAATCCATCGCCTTAAAGAATCTGCATTGTAAACTATAGGTATCTTCATCCAGAGTGCCTTCAAGATAGGCCTGAATTTGCAAACCGCGCCTATTAATATCTTCCTCTAAAGCCCTAAATTCTTCCTCGCTCATCTGACGCGCACAGCCACTGTTCTCATCGATTATCAAATCGGGATAAAAGAAATTGCGCTGGTCCTCTGGAATTCCCCAGCTGTCACACCACTTCTTGACAATATTACAGAAAGCAAAATAGGCTGTTCTTCTTTGAGGCATTACAGTGTCTAAATGGAAGGCTACAACTCTTTTCATATCCGGTTTCCTATCAGGATTAATTCCTCTCTTCAATAACCATTGCCGAACATTGGGCTCACTCCAATCCGCACTATATATATCTAAGATTTTCTTATAAGTCATCTCGGGCGTCTGTCCTGTAGCAAAGAGGACTACAAAAAGAGCCTCCAGGTCTATATCTCCTTTATCAAAGTGCCATCTTTGAAATTTGACAAAGAACCTTACTGTTGCCTTATCTGCGGCTGTAACGATATCAGGAGCAATAACCATATCCATATTCGTTTTCTTGCAGAATTCCTCATAAACGGACATAGGTCTTGAGGTCGTCTCCAAGGGCCTGGAAAAATAATTCTTAATTGATATACCTACTGCTATAGCCACCATACCCACGCCTAGCGCTAATAAAATAACAAGGGATTTATCAAGACTTATTCCCTGAGAGCGACAAACCGCCATAACCATCACACCGATACCTACGATGATAGATATGCCTGCCTGAATAATCTCAAGACGAGTATCCTTAAACCCGCTATTATGTTGATTAGATTGATTTTTAACAGCTCTGGCTGCCATAACAAAACCCTCAGGTAAACGTTTATACGTGTCTCCTACCAGGTAATCATTTGGCCTCGAAGGCCTCAACTTAAAATCAGCTAATCTATTTTTTGTTGTCACCAGAATTCTGTCATCGTATCGCGGGTCTCCTCCAACATAGGCTATATCAACCACAATTTCATCATCTATTTCTGCCCAATTTGCTACAACTAAACGTGTACCAAAATCATGAGTCCCATTCATCGAAACAGCAATATGGTCCTTAAAGAGTGTATTAAAAGCCTGACAAAATGCTATACTTGCTCTGAAACACATATTTTTCTTTGCATCTTTAATAGAATTTATCTTCGCTCCAGTTAGTTCAGATACATATTTTGCCAAGGCTTTAAATATTTCTTTTTTATGGCGATTTAGAAGTTCATTTAGTTTCTCAACATTAATCTCATCGGAAGGTAATTGGGAAAGGATATTAATTAATAAATGAATGAAATTAAATCTTTGGCTTGTAAATGGTCCTTCAGTAGTAATAAAATGTGAAAGCTGATGTACCCGTCCCATTCTCCTTCCTGGAGTCTTTAAAAATCTTGCTGTTGGACCAAGATTCTGCTCTAATAAAGATGGTATCTCGTTGTCATCTGCCACTCTCACTTGCGGTCTTATGTCTTTATCCGCACAAGAATCAAAAGACATTGCTGATTGAGATTTATTAATACAGGTTTCTACCATAGGAAATCCTGATGTATAATAACGGATAAATATCAGATAAAGTATTGCTGTGCCGATAAAAATAACTAAATCAACAGGGTCGCCCGC
This sequence comes from uncultured Planctomycetia bacterium, assembly GCA_964514265.1. Taxonomy (GTDB): domain Bacteria; phylum Omnitrophota; class Gorgyraeia; order JAFGHF01; family JAFGHF01; genus CAZEQA01. The sequence goes on from CAZEQA010000099.1 coordinate 3,810, forward strand.
GCCTCTGCCCATAACCTCTCTTGAGAGACGAAAATCCAAGATGCTTTTATCCGGTATCATATTAACTAACATTATTCCTAAGCCAATCAGTCCTAAGAAGAGTAATAGGGGCAGTCTTCTTCTTAGCACAACAAAGGATACCCTCAATACCCGCCGTAATCGAATAGACATAGCGTATAACGTATAGCGTATAGCGTATGGGGAGTAAGACGTGGATAAACTTCCATTTCGCCACCTATGCGCTTTGATATTCAACTTATTTAAGGAAACAGCCGCCAATACATTGAAAACAATACCTTGAGCAAAATGCTGCCCCAGCGCCTTTAAACGCCAATCTTTGTGCATCAAGGAAAAGATAAAGGAATTAATGATGAAAATTAAAGGTATAGCCCAGAGAAGTTGGAAAGATATCAAAGAACTAGCAATAAGAGAGAAGGCTGTGAGGATTAATGAAGTGGTACGATTGGAAAGTGTCAGCCCAGCTAATATCAACCAGCCTTTAAAGCCAATTTTATCCTTCCTAGCTTTAAGGTATTTATAATATTCATAGAATCCTTTAAATGTCTCCTCATGAGTGGGGGCTATGGTTAGGGCAATTTTATTGTTGCTCTTGTCCGCATAAATTGCCTTCCACAGCGGAAATGCCGCGTTGTCAATACTGGAGTCCTTTGAAGAGGACTCATCTTCATCCCTGTCTTTTTCTGCTGCTGATAACTGCTGGATAATCTGTGGGGACAGTTTAACTAATTGATGCTGTTGGATGATATTGATGGCTTCGTGTAAAAATGCCTCCAGCTCAGCAATGTTTACTTTTTGGCGATCCTCGCTTATCTTCAATTGCACCTTTCGTACAGAAGATTCAAAAAAGGCTATGGAATCGCAAAGGGTCTCTAGTGAATGTCCCACCCAAATTGGCTTATATAGAAACGCTTCTTTGAATGGTTTACCCAATTTATACACCACCTTTTCAAGAGAAACCTCTTTTATGCTATTCTCCTTAGCTATTTGAATAATTCTAATTAATATCCCTAAGTGATACTGTATTCTTAATCTATTTATATTGGGATCTTTTCTTAGCTCTTCTGATCTTTTATCAGACCATTTCCAATAGGCTTTAAACCCTCTCCTATCTAACCAGATGGCAAGAGTTCCCAGAGCAAATAATGCCAATGCTATCATTCCATAAATAATGCACTTCTGTGTAATGGAGCCACTTTTTACATATTCACCAATCATAAGACCAAAGAATGCCTCACTTATTAAATAAAAGAAAATCCATTGGGTATTAGCTATATAACCGGGTTTTGCCTTCTTTAGCTTACTCGATGTGGGATACGAGGGCTGTTTGTGTTCATCACTTTTCTTATACAGCTCAACAACAAACAGCTTGCTGGTTGTGGGCAAAGTACCACCTTCTCGTCTAATCTCTACTTCACCCGTGTGTGTATCAAAAGTGAATTTTCTAATTATATCTTTACCCAATATGTCTTCATATGTAATAGGGATATTTTTACGCCACAATGCTCTCTTCAGCATCCTAATCTCAGGCTTCGACGAGTTCAACCCAAAAGTTGCTCCACCAATGATACAAGCCTCAAGCCTTTCTTGCGTTACACCCAAATCTATTAACTTGGAAAGAATAATATTTAATGATTTAAGGAAATTTGTTCCGGGAGGACAAAAAGCAACCGAGCCCAACTTTAAATTTGAATCATATAAAATGAGTCCCAGGCAAAAGCTAAGACTATGGATACTTAGATATCTTGGGCCTGCCAGACCTCCTACAGCATAGTTTCCCGAGCCCACAATTATGTGACCACTTTCTGCCTCTCGGGGTGTAATTAACTGAACCTCAGTTGTTGCGTAAGAAGTATATTCTCCAAGTTTAGTTCCAAGATGTCCACTGCCTACAAATAGCATAATATTTACCAAAAAGATGTATACATTTCTTAATGTGATATGTTTGGAAAAGAACTTCTCTATTAGGTTATCGAATGAATTCACAATCAAATGAGGAGTCATTACACTTAATAAGATATAGGTCAGGCCCCATTGTTGTCCAATGGCCAAAAGGATAAATGTGAATGCGGAAATCAGACGTTTTTCAGGCGAGAAGGCAAAGATAAATTTTGCTTTGGGGGTTTCTCCCTGTGCTTTGGGAAGATGCAGGAGATGCCAAATAAGTAGAAGACCAAACACAACAACCAAGAATGGTGGGGCAAAACTGTAATTTAAGCCATATTTCCAGTAAAGTAAGAGGGTTATACCCATTGGGACTGATTCAAACAGAGTAGGCGCCAAAGCCTGAGCTACAAATACACCATATTGAGCCTCAATCCTATCATAGACTCCCTGCATCCATGGCCAACGCCCACCTTGGTCATTACTGGAGACCTCCCATTTTTTGGCTGGTACGTATTTCTTAGTCTTAGGAAAGTAGAAAGAGGTAAGCTCTCCTTGTTTGAAGCTAAGCCCAAGAGCTCTTTCTAAAAGTCGTGGATGGCAAAATACTCT
>CAZEQA010000100.1:0-6168 GCA_964514265.1 uncultured Planctomycetia bacterium
GTTTTCTACGGTTCTGGGGCTGATGAATAAACTCCTGGCTATCTCTTTGGCGGTCTTGCCCTCAGCTACCAGCCGGAGTATCTCCTGCTCACGAGAGGTAAGCAGCGTCTCTTCGCAAAAAGGGTCAGGCGCTTTTTTAGAACCGTTTCTAACCTGCCAAATCTAACCAGGTTAGATGAGCGTTTTATCGAGGCTCAGCCTCGATAATGAGGAAATCTCTTGACTTAGCTCTTCCTCTATGCTATCCTTATGTTGAGGTGATGATAAAATGTCAGAATGTTTAATTCCCATATCCATCGAACGTTTAGAAGAAGGGGAATATTTAGCAACGAGCTCCCTTCTCCAAGGACTTATTGCTCAGGGTCGCACCATCGCCGAGACATTAGAAATAGCCGAAGACGTAGCCCGCAAAATTATTGAATCACGCATTGAACATAATGAACCAATTCCTAAAGAGTTAACCTTAAACTCAGTGCCTGCCACTAAGTTCAATATAAAAATCCCTGTCCCCTTAGAGATATGACCGCACTGCCTTCTGTGAAACCCACGCAAGCCATTCATAAATTGCGTAAGGCCGGATTTGTCTTTGACCGCCATGCCAAAGGTAGCCACGAAATCTGGTATAATCCCAATACTCGCAGACGAACAGTTATCCCCAATCACCCTGGAAAAGATATTCCCAAAGGCACATTGCGAGCCATTATCCAGCAAGCTGGACTCACTATTGAGGAATTTACCCGTCTTTAACATCTCATCTCACTCCTTTATCCGAGTATCGAGGTTGGGCCTCGATAGTCCATTCATATCCCAAAAAGGGTCAGGCGCTTTTTTATAGTATAATTTAATACTCATCAATGTCCACAAGTTTATGCTTAATGGCGTATTTAATCAGGTCACTGGTGCGGTGCAGGCCTGCTTTTTTGAGGATGATGTTCTTGTGGTTTTCTACGGTTCTGGGGCTGATGAATAAACTCCTGGCTATCTCTTTGGCGGTCCTGCCCTCAGCCACCAGCCGCAGTATCTCCTGCTCACGAGAGGTAAGCAGTGTCTCTTCGGGCTTTGCTTCTGCGGATTTTTTCAGCACCCTTTCTACAAGGTAGGAAGAGACGGATGAGGTTAAATAGAGTTCCCCGGCAGTAATCTTGGAAAGGGCGGGAATAAGCTCTTCTCCAGCTATCTCTTTGTTCAAGTATCCCTTTACCCCGGCCTCAAATGCCTTCAGCACATAGGCATGCGCCTTATGCACACTGATAATCAAAATCTTTGTCTCTGGTGAGATGTAGTGAATCTGCTCAATTACATCCAGGCCACTGATTTTCGGCATAGAAATATCTAAGAGGAGAATATTGGGCTTGTGCTCCTCGACCTTGGCCACGGCCTCCTCGCCATCTACGGCCTCGGCTACTACATTATAATCGGGCTGATCGCGAAGGACATTTTTTATCCCTGTGCGGATAATATCGTGGTCATCTGCTATTACTATTGTATAAGACATTGATTGTTGGTAATTGGTTATTGGTAATTGGTAATTAGTTAAATGATAACCTTTTTAATGCCCGATTTGCACTTTTGTAAATATTTAACATAACCATTAAGTTTCTTAAGTAGCTCATAAGCGCCTTCTTTCAATTTGTTCAATATTTCCTTATCCTCGTAGTTTTCATCTATACAAATATTGATATCATCTATAAGTTCTTCAAGTGAACCTCTAGACTGTCTTAAAAACTGTATATTTTCTTGATAGTGAAATCTGCCATGGCCTTCAGCAATGCAATTTGTCAGAGAGACAGCTGCTCTGCACATTTGGTTTGCCAAATTATACTTTTCAGATTCTGGCAATTCTTTAGTTAATTTATATATCTTCTTTCTAAACTCTCTGGCTATTTTATATACTTCCAAATCTTCAAAAGCTTTATATTCCATCGCTACCAGTTACCAATCACCAGTTACCAGTTACCAATATTATGTTTTAGTGGAGGGGATTTGCACGGTGAGGCGGGTGCCCTCACCAGGTGCAGTCTCAATATGCATCGAGCCGCCGAGAAGCTCCACACGCTCTTTAAGACCCAAAAAACCTAATTTTAATCGGTCGGTCCTTCTTAGACGGGGCTGCTGTAAAAGACTTTTGTAGTCAAAGCCTCTGCCGTCATCCCGGATAGAAAGTTGAACAACTCTATTTTTCAGCTCTAACTCAACCCAGACATTCTTGGCGTAGGCATGTTTGACCACATTGGTCAGGCCTTCCTGGGTTACGCGATATAGGAGCAGCGAATATTCACCGGATAGCCTTGGGCTTTCCTTTGGCTTTTGATAGGTAATCTCAATCCCGCTGATATGCCGGTATTGCAAGATGAGGCTCTCAATAGTATCCACCAAGCCCACCTCCTCCAACTCCGGCGGTCGCAGAAGCTCGGCGATATTATGGCTTCTCTCTATTAAGTCAGAGAGAATGCCTTTGCCCTCTTCGATATCCTTTTTTGCCTCCTGAGCCTCCTGAGGTAACTTTTTATCAATCAGATCTAAATAAATCCTTAAGCCGCTCAAGTCCTGGCCCATCTGGTCGTGCACCTGAAGAGATAGATTCTTTCGTTCCTCCTCTTCAATCCTAATCATCCTCCGGACCAACTCTTCCCGTCTTTCTCTTTCTTTCAGGCGTCTGCGGTAAACAAGCAAGGCGGTCTCTGCGCCGATGAGAAGGCAAATAACTGCCGACCAGCCCAAAAGCATTATTGCCCGCTTGCGGGCCCGCTCCGCCTCAAGAAGCTGGAGCCTTACCGCCACTAAATTGGCCTTCTGGACATTTCCGTCGAGAAAGTCGTCTATCCTGTATAATTTGCTCTCAAAGCTCATTAACAGTTTATTTATGGCGCCCTCTAACTCTTCTCTTTTAGAACTCCCGGAGGCATCCACAAGGCGGTCAACTAAGTTAATAATCCTTTCTCCTATTGTGCGCAACTCTTTTTGCAGGGCCTTAATCTCCCCAACCCACTGCTTCTGTTTGGTTGATTGCGCAAAAGCAGAATATGTGGCTAAGCTTCGTTCAAACGCTCCAAGAGCAGAATTAATCGCTTCTTGATTTGCCGCGCTCCGGGCGGCCTCAAGATATTTTGCACTGCGCCAGAAGATATAATTGCGAATGCCCATAGCATAAAGGCTGTTATTGATGCGCATCTGTAAAGCGGCGTTTTGAATAGGAAAATAACGTCGGCCTAAGGCATCTACGGTCTTACTTAAAGACTGAATCTGAAGGATGCCCATCAGACCGATAGCCACTATGAGAAAAAGAAGGGCGCTAAATCCGCCCGCCAGTTTCCAATCAACCGCTTTCTTCATAGAATCTACTGAAATTTTAATTCTCGCTTAACGTTTTCAATCCAGAATGCTACTTTATCGGCATCCAAGGCTCCCGGGCAAAGTTCAAGATAGGCCTGATAATGCTTGAGGGCCTTTCTTTTATCAATGATGTGCTCATCGTAAAGAATAGCTAAGTTATAGTGAATATCCGGGTCATCCCAGGCTATCTCCAAGGCCTTCTTATATTCGGCCAGGGCCTCTTTATACCGCCGGCCCTGGTCATAAACCAGCCCCAGGTTATAATGGAACTTCGCGGTCTGCCTTCTCAATTCCTCCTGGGCCTGCTTTAATTGATTGGCAATCTGGCCTTTCTCTGTTTTATTTCTGTTGAACTCCTCAACGAGCATTTCACTCTGCTTAATCATCTCATTTAAGTTAACTTGCTTTTCTTCAAGTTCAAGCTGCGTCTGTTGTAAGTTGATGCTTAGTTTATCCTTCTGCAGCTCCGCTACCACCTCTTCGTTCTTCTTTAACCGGGCGAGAACCTCCTCATTCTTTTCGCCCAACTTCTTAAACATTACCTCTTGCGACTCTATTTGTTTGCTCAGTACCTTTTTCTGCAGTTGAAACTTTTCTTCCTCAGCATCGAGCTTTTCCTTAAAATCTTTTTCTTTAAGACTGATTTGCTCTTGAGCTGAGAGCATAACCTCAGCCAGCCTGGCTTCCAGTCTTTCCAATTCTTTCGATAAGCCTTTACTCTGTTTATCCAGCCCATCTTTTGTCTCTTGAATGTCGGCGATGTTTTCTTTGAGTGAAACTATCTCTTTATTTAAACCTTTATTTTTTTCAGTTAAAGATGAATTTTGCTGAGTTTGCTTTTGCAGTTGAGCGTTAGTCTCCTTTAATATTAAAGTTGTCTCTTGGAAGCCCTCTTTTAACTGTTTTGCCTTGAGTTTTTCAGTTTTGTAAGTTGTGCGGCTCCAAAAAGCTAACCCTGTGCAAGCGATGAGCAATAAAAGGCAGATAATAATATTTGCTATCAGATTACTTCTACTCATTCTTTCTTCGGCTTTCTCACTTTTTCCTGCTCTTCCACATAGAGTACGTCCTGGCCTCCTGAGATAATCCGGGGAGTAAGGAATATAACCAACTCTTTTCCCTGGACTCCGGTAGATGTTGAGCCAAACAGACCTCCCACAAGAGGAATATCTCCTAAAACCGGAAGCCGTTTTCTGCGCTTATACTCTGTGTCTTTAATCAGCCCGGCAATAATAATCGTGCGGCCATCCTGAACCAGGACATCTGTCTCGGCATTAGACGTATCCACTTCAGGCAGGCGGATCTGCGCAGTGCCAGTTTCGTCGGTTATCTCAAACCAGCCTGTGAGCGTGCTTACCTCCGGCTTGATATGCATTTTTATAAAACCGCTTTTATTAATAGTGGGGGTAACGGTAAGGGTTATGCCTACATCTACAAATTCTGCGCTCCAGGAAGTTGTGGCGGTCGTCTCGCTCTGGGAGATTGTGCTGGTGGCATAGGGCTGGCGTGTGCCCACCATAATCTGCGCCTCTTCATTATTGCAGACAGCGATATGGGGAGATGAGATAATCTTTACCCTGCCCACCGACCTTAAGAAGTTCAAGATTTCATTGGTATGGGCGGGGTCTATAGTCCCGTCGTTCCAGGCTTGGTCAGCCGTTCCTTCATCCGTATAAAACCCCGGCTTCCAGGTCCCTACAGAAAACCTGCCATACTGACCTGTTGCGCCTGTGGGATAAGCAATAGGAAAGGTACCGAGGAGCTGTATATTCTTTGTGGTAGTTTGAAATATCTTATCCCAACTTATGCCCATAGCAAATTCATCGTTTAAAGTAATCTCAACAATCTTGGCCTCAATCAGCACCTCTTTGGTCTTGGTGTCAAAGGCCTCAACCATCACCTCGACCTCTTTGAGTTTGTTGGGCAGGTCCTGCACTAATACCCTGTTGGTCCGCTCGTCTGAGCGGACCGAACCTACGCCTTCGGTTAAGATTGCCGATATCTTCTCTTCGATAGTCGCGGCATCAGCATACTCCAGTTCAAATACCTGGGTCGTGGTGGATATTTCCTTCTCCACCAGCCCCTTATCAAGGCCAAGCGCAGTTTCTTCCATTTCCTCTATCTTCTCGGGGGTATCGATGAGGATTATTGTGCCGGTGGCGTCATCCATGATAATCTTACCGATAGAACTTTTTATACTATCTAAGGCTGCTCCCACTTTTGAAGGTAGAGCGTATTTAAGCTTGAACGTCTTGGCTTCTCTTTTGTCAATATATTTTTTTCCGTAAAGCTCCTGATATTCGGCCTCGGTCAATATGGCGATTATATTTTTCTTTTTTTCGCAGGCCAGTTTATCGGTAAGCAGAATTACTTCCAGCGTATCGCCGATAGTTACATCTTTTAAAAATAGCGTTATCCTGCCGGAAACATTTTTACTGGTTACGATGTTTAAGTTGCCTTTCATCGATAAAAACTTTATAGTATCTACTATATCCATACCCCGTAAATCCAGGGAAATCTTTTTGGCCAATCCCTCTTCTATGCTGGAACGACCTTGCTCGACCTGCGAAGGCCCCGCAGGTTCCTCAGACTTCTCATTGGCTTCTACAGCTTCGGCGGTCTCTACAGATTCGATGGTTTGCACAGGAGGCAGAGACTCATCGGTTGCTACGGACTCAATGGTTTGCACCGAGTCCGCGGGCCCACTTTCAGATTGGGCAAACACTATCGCTATGCCGGCAACAAACAATGCTAACACTATCAAAATTATCTTCTTCATCTACATCAGCTCGACTTTCTGTTTTTCATAACTCAAGATGGCTTTGTCCTCTGAGA
>CAZEQA010000101.1:0-5926 GCA_964514265.1 uncultured Planctomycetia bacterium
AATCGATTATTTTCCGGATGATTCCCTCACTATTATCGACGAATCTCATGTAACTATTCCCCAGCTGCACGGTATGTATAACGGTGACCGTGCGCGAAAAGAGACCCTGGTAAAATACGGGTTTCGTCTACCTTCAGCCCTAGATAATCGACCATTAAAGTTTAGCGAGTTTGAGCAGCTGGTTAATAAGATTATCTTTGTCTCTGCTACTCCCGATGAATATGAGTTATCCAAAAGCGGAAAGCCGGTTGAACAGATTATCCGGCCAACGGGCTTGGTTGATCCGGAAATTATTGTCAAGCCGATAAAAAATCAAATTGATGACTTAATTGCTTTGATTAGGGAACGCTCCATACGCAAAGAGCGAGTTTTGGTAACTACACTTACTAAACGGATGGCCGAAGATTTATCCGCATACCTAAAAGAGATGGATTTACAGGTCAAATATTTGCACTCAGAGATCGACGCCATCGAACGGGTGAGGATTTTACGCGATTTAAGGATGCGCAAATTTGATTGTCTGGTAGGTATTAATCTTCTCCGTGAGGGGTTGGACCTACCTGAGGTTTCCTTGGTTTGCGTTTTAGATGCAGATAAAGAAGGTTTTTTGCGTTCGGCTACGTCTTTAATTCAGGTTGCCGGACGGGCTGCCAGAAACATTAATGGCCAGGTCATCCTTTATGCGGATAATATTACCGGTTCAATAAAAAAGGTAATAGAGGAAACCCGCAGGAGAAGAAGAATTCAGATAGAGTTTAATCGTCGGCATAAAATTACCCCGCGCTCTGTAGAGAAGGCCATTAGGGAAAGCATCGAGGCACATCAAGAGGCGGAGGAACTTATGGTTGAGCGCACGGGTCTAAACAAAAAAGATTATGATGTAGAGGTGGCTATTGCCCAACTTCAGGAGCAAATGCAGACCTTTGCCCGCAATCTGCAGTTTGAAAAGGCAGCAGTTATGCGGGACGAAATAGCTAAACTAAAGAAGAAAATAACAACGTCTAACGGATAGCGTATAGTTTAAAAAACATAGAGTTCTTATTTTTCTATCCGCTAAACGCTACACGCTATACGCTAAACGCGAATTTAAACAAGTTAATATGGATGAAAAGATATTAAAGATACTGCGTACTCATACTGATAGATTTATTTCGGCGCAGGAAATAAGTCGTAAGGCCTTTCTTCCCAGAGCTACCGTTACCAGGTATATTCATAAGCTGCGAGAAGAAGGCTATGATATCCAGGCACAGCCCTATGGCGGATATAGGTTGGTGTCTTTGCCGGATAAACTTATACCTCAGGAACTTGCTTGGCAGTTAGATACTAAAATAATCGGGGAAAAGATACTTTCCTATGATACTGTTGACTCTACCAATACAGTAGCCTTTTCTTTGGCGGAGAAAGGTATCTCCGAAGGCACAGCAGTCTTTGCCGAGGCGCAAAGAAAGGGAAGAGGTAGATTAGGCAGGGGTTGGGTTTCTCCGAAATCAAAAGGTATTTATCTTTCCCTGGTTCTTCGGCCAAAGATTATTCCCCCCAAAGCCGCCCTGATTACACTTCTGGCTGCGGTTGGTTGTGCCGAGGCCATCAGAAAGATATGCGGGCTGCAGGCACAAATTCGCTGGCCTAACGATATTCTGGTGAATAATAAAAAGACCTGCGGCATACTTACGGAAATGCAGACAAAAGACAATAAGGTGCAATTTATAATTTTGGGTATCGGCATTAATATAGATACTCACATTAGTAAGCTGCCGCCTGGAGCGGGTTCCTTGAGAAAAGAAGTCAAAAGAGCTGGAGTCCAGTTTTCCCGTTTAGAATTGGCCCGCCAGCTCCTCCGACAACTTGACCAGGAGTATTGTTATTTTAAACATAAGGGTAATGCAAGAGTTGTTGTTCGTTGGAAAAATCTCTCTGCCCTTTCGGGCAAACGAGTAAAGGTCTTTTTTACACATAAAAGTATTGAAGGTCAGGCCCAGGATATCGACGAACAAGGGGCCTTGATTGTTCGCTTGGATAACGGTTTCAAGCAACATGTGGTGGCGGCAGATGTCCTCAAGATACGATAGAACTGGACAGAAGATAATTATAGCTTGTGCCTTGATAATCGTCCTGGGTTTTGTTGTCTATTATAATTCAGTTAATATTCAATTTATCTGGGACGACCATATCTTAATCAAGGATAACGTATATATAAAAAGCCTCTCCAACATTGCTCAGATTTTCAAAAAAAGTATAAGCGCCGGAGGCGGAAGCGAAGATATGACCTACCGCCCCGGGCAAATCCTTACCTATATGCTCGATTATTCATTATGGGGGTTGAATGTCAAAGGATATCACCTCAGTAATATACTTTTTCATATTCTGGCAACTTTGACTATTTTCTGGTTCATCAGTATTCTTTACCAAGATTGGTTTCTTTCACTATTTTCTAGTCTTTTCTTTTTGGTGCATCCTGTGCATACAGAGGCGGTAACATATATTTCAGGAAGGGCAGATTCTTTAGCCTTATTATTTATGCTTCTTTGTTTTATCTTTTATCTCAAGACGTTGAAAACAAAAAAGATAACTTTTTATATCCTGATGCTTTTAAGTTATGCAATTGCGCTTTTTTCCCGAGAAAACAGTCTTATTTTGCCGATACTGCTACTTTTATATCACTATACTTTTAGAAAAAGGATTAAACTCGGACAATTTTTACCTGTTTTAACTATGGCCTTTCTTTATATCTTACTTAGGTTTACTGTCTTAAGGTCCCTTTTTGCTGTTGCCCCTGCAACTACTACACCTTGGCAGAGGATGCCCGGCTTTTTTGTAGCCATCGCTAAATACTTCAGGATTATGCTTTTGCCTTTTAATCTACATATGGAATACGGAAACAGATTATTTAGCCTGAGCTATCCTCAGGCAATATTAGGAATTTCTCTTTTGGCATCTTTATTTATCTATGTTGCCAGACAGAGAAAAACCCGCAATTTGATTTTTTTTGGTTTATTGTGGTTTTTTGTCTGTCTTTTGCCTTCCTCTAATCTTTATCCCCTTAATGCCTATATGGCTGAGCATTGGCTGTATCTACCTTCGATAGGCCTTTTTCTTATCTTGGCCAATGCCTTTAGTTATCTTTACAAGAGAAGACACCTAAAAGCCCTGACTATAGGCTTGGCGATAGGTCTATTATTCTATTATTCCTTTCTTACTATAAGACAAAATAATTATTGGAAAGACCCGATTGCCTTTTTTGAAAGAACATTAAAATATGCCCCGGAGAGCTCCAGGGTATATAATAATTTCGCTAAGGCATATAGCGACCTGGGCGAAAACGAAAAGGCCATACCATTATTTAAAAAGACAATAGAACTCCAACCTAATCATAAACAGGCCCGCAATAACCTTGGTTTGGCATACTACCGCATGGGCAGACTTGTCGAAGCAGTTATTGCCTATACAGAGGCAATTCAAATAGACCCAGATTATGCCCAGGCACATAACAATCTGGGTCTGGTCTTTTTTGATTTGGGCAAGATAGAGTACGCCATAAATTCATACAGGAAGGCAATTAAAATCTATCCCGATTTTGATAAAGCCTATAATAACCTTGCGGTGGCCTATTGCAAGATTGGCAACAACGATGAAGCCGAGGCCTTATTTAAGAAAGCCATCGCCATTAATCCGGATTATGCCGAAGCCAATAACAATTTAGCTATTTTTTATTTCAATCAAAAAAAGCATAAGTTGGCCGTTGAATATTTCGGACGGGCAAAAGAGCTGGGTTTTGTAAACCCTGCTCTTAAGGAAGCCCTGGACTCATATAGAGAAGATGCTGACCAGCAGGGAAATTAAAGATATTTTAAGGCAGGAGCGCATTTTTATCAGTAAACGCCGGGGGCAGAACTTTCTTGTGGACGAAAGGGTAGAAAAAAGGATTATTCAGGCCATAGATATAAAACCTACTGATGAGGTTTTAGAAATTGGCCCGGGGTTGGGGGCACTTACGGAAGACCTTGCCAGAGAGGCCAAACTGGTTATAGCTGTGGAAAAGGATAGGGCATTAGTTAAGATATTGCGAGAGAAACTATCAGGTTATAGCAATCTAAAAATTATCTGCGCCGATATCCTGGCAGAGGACATCAGCAAATTTGCCCGAAGAAAATTGAAGGTTGTGGGAAATCTGCCTTACTATATTACTGCCCCGATTGTCGGATATCTTTTGGAAAAACAGCGCCAAAATATAAACGATATATTTATTACAGTCCAGTATGAGGTCGGGCAGCGCTTCGCAGCGAAGAAAGATAGTAAAGATTATTCGGCAATTACTCTCCTTGTGCAATATTTTACAAAACCCGAACTTCTTTTTTCTATTCCCAAAAGGGCATTTTATCCTCAGCCCAAGGTAGATTCTGTTTTTCTCCATTTGGCTATTCTTGAGAAGCCCAGGGTAAAGGTAAATAGTCCGGAAGAGTTTTTTAAGGTTATCCGTAAATGTTTTAGTCAACGTAGAAAGATCATCCTTAACTCCTTAGCTCACAAATTAAGCAAAATAGAAAAAAACAAGATACAGCAGGCTTTACAGGCTGCAGGAATTGATTTTCAGAGAAGACCCGAAAATTTGTCTATTGAAGAATTTGCCAAGATAGAGAACGTTTTTCAAAAAAAGGGGATAGGACTTTGAATAAGCCGATGCATCTACTTAATGTTGACGGTAAAGATATTGTTGACCAGAGAGGGAAAAAGATATACCTGCGTGGAATAAATCTGGGCGGTTGGCTGATGATGGAGGGATACATTTTACACAGCCGTAATTTCGCCGAGCACATACTTAAGAAAGAATTCGCCCGCCATAATGGACAGAGGGCACTGCAGGATTTCGTGCGCCTGTATCGGCAAAATTTCATCACTTATCAAGATATCCAGGGAATTAAAAGGATGGGCGCAAATTGTCTGCGTGTCCCTTTTAATTATCGGTTGATTGAAAATGATAAAAGATGGGATTATCTGGATAGTGTAATCAGATGGTGCCGCAAGGAAAAAGTCTATTGCATTTTGGATTTGCATGCTGCTCCGGGCGCGCAAAACCCGGATTGGCACAGTGATTCGGATGGCCGGGCGCTACTCTGGAAAGACAAGAAGAATCAAAAACTTTTTTTGAACCTTTGGCATAAAATCGCCAGACGCTATAAGGATGAGGCAGCTATTGCTGGATACGATGTGCTTAATGAGGCAGTAGTAAAGAATCCTAAAGATTTACGCAGGTTTTATGCTGGGATAGTAAAAGAAATCAGAAAAGTGGATAAAAACCATATTATTTTCTTAGAAGCGAATAATTATGGACAACAACTCAAACCTTTAGGAAAGCCCAGGGGTGAGAATATCGCCTATAGTATTCACATATATCGGCCGATAAATTTTACCTTTAACTTTCAGCCGCACTTAAGATACCCCGGTATTGTTGATGGCAAATATTGGAATAGCAAACAGATATATAATTATATTGCCCAATATCACACGCTCGCCGAGAAATGGCAGGTGCCTATTTATGTCGGAGAGTTCGGGATTAATTACCGCTCGCCAAGATATTATGGAGAGCTGCGATACCTAAAGGATGTCTTAGAATGTTTTAAGCGCTTTGGTTTTCACTGGACCTACTGGACATATAAGGCCGTAGCCGGCGGCCTTTATCCCGATGGAATTTATCAATACCTGCCCAATTCTCCATGGGTGAGGAGAGAAGGCCCAACCCTTGGCTGGGAGAACTTCTACCGCCTCTGGAAACCCCTCAAGCACCAGATTAGCGCATCTTGGAAAACCGCCAAGTTCACCGAAAACAAGCATATCAGCAAGTTACTGTCCAGATATTTCTAACTTTGCTCGGTATTTTTGTTCGCTCGCTGAATTTTTTTGCCGAGTTGTGGCATTTATCCCTCACTTC
>CAZEQA010000102.1:0-5910 GCA_964514265.1 uncultured Planctomycetia bacterium
AAGTTCTTGTCAGAAAATAATAAAGTTGATAAAGGCGTCTATTTAGATTATCTGAGGCATTGATAAAAAGTGAGATTGAAACATGCTTAAGGCAATAAATGACATTGCAGAAGAATTTAAAAAGTCCTGGAAACAGTATATATTTCAAAGTCTTTTAGCTACTGTTATTATTTTTGTAGTTTTTTTGGGTTTAAAATTAAGTCATCCTTTGATAACAATTTCTATAGGTGCGACTGCTTTTATCGTTTTTGCTATGCCGAAAAATATTACTGCTAACCCTAGAAATGTTATTGGAGGGCATGTAGCTGGGGTAGCTGTGGGATTTTTACTTTTATTAATTCCGCATAGCTCATTTTTATCTTCTATTTTTGTTTATTCTTTTGCGGTTGGTTTTTCTATTTTTATAATGGTAACTTTAAACATAGAGCATCCCCCGGCTTCAGCTACGGCTTTGGGAATTGTGATGAATGGTTTTTCTATAAAAGCGTGTGCTGTTTTTTTTATAAGTATTTTAATATTGTTGATAACTCAACGTTATTTCAAGCGGTTTCTAAAATGCCTAGTTTATAAACAGGATATTTGATTTATACGAAAAGAGTGAGGTAATGATTAGAAAGACAGAACAGATAGAAATTGCGATTTCCAGCGGAAAAGGCGGAACCGGCAAAACTTTTATAGCTACTAATTTGGCAAAGGTGTTATTCGAAAAAGGTAAACAGGTTCGTTACCTAGATTGTGATGTGGAAGAACCTAACGGACATTTATTCCTTAATCCGGTCATAGACAAAGAAGAAGAAGTTACTTTGATTGCTCCTGCAGAAGCTGACAAAGAAAAATGTATTGCTTGTGGTAAGTGTGCAGAAGTTTGTAGTTATAATGCTATTGCTTTGGTCAAAGGCAAAGTGCTTATTTTTAAAGAGTTATGCCATGTATGCGGAGGATGTAAAATTGTTTGTCCAGTTGATGCAATTATTGAAAAAGAAAGGAAAATTGGAATTATAAAAGGAGGCTTGAGTGAAGGTATCAAGCTATACTATGCTTTACTGGAAACAGCTGAGGGGGGAATGTCTCCAAGGTTGGTGAAAAAGGTAAAGGAATACATTGCAGAAGGAGTTAATATTTTAGATTCATCACCAGGGACAAGCTGTCCGGTAGTGGAAACAGTTAAAGATGTTAATTTATGTGTTTTAGTTACCGATCCTACTCCTTTTGGGATAAATGATTTAAAACTTTCGGTAGATATGGCCCGGGCAGTAGGGCAAGAACCAGCGATAGTAGTAAATCGAGCTGAATATAAAGATATGGAATTAAAAGAATATTGTTTGAAGGAAAAGTTAGAAGTTATCGGCGAAATTCCTGATGAACGCCGGATAGCCGAAAGCTATTCGCGGGGTGAATTAGCTGTAGATAAATTCCCTGAAATAAAAATATTATTTGAGACCTTGGCCAATAGGGTATTGGTTTTAGCTAAAGAGGAGAAAAAGACACCAAGATTAGTGAAAAAGGAGAAATCATCTAGTAAAAAAGTTCCTGAAAAAGCCAAGAAATATGGTGCCTCCGGAGCTAAGAAACCTAAAGAATTGGTAGTTATCAGCGGAAAAGGCGGAACCGGCAAAACTTCTTTAACGGCCTGTTTTGCTGCTTTAGCAAAATCCAGTGTAATTTCTGATTGTGATGTTGACGCGGCAGACCTGCATTTAGTTCTATCGCCTCAAATAAAGGAAAAAAGTTTTTTTAGTGGCGGAGTAGAGGCAGAGATAGTTCAAGATTCTTGTGTTCAATGCGGAAAATGCAAGGAAGCTTGTAGATTTTCAGCTATTAAAGAATATGAAGATAATGGTAAGCGCAAATATATGATTGATAAATTAGCTTGTGAAGGATGTGGAGTATGCGAATTAGTATGTGATTATAAAGCTATAAAGACTAAACCGGCGATAAACGGTGAGTGGTTTATGTCTGATACTCGGCATGGCCCGATGAGCCATGCTAAATTAGGGGTGGCCCAAGAGAACTCTGGGAGATTAGTTACCTTGGTTCGTGATAAGGCGGCTTTGCTTGCTCAGCAAAGCCGCCGAAACAAAGCCGTAATAGACGGAGCTCCTGGGACAGGATGTCCGGTAATATCTTCTATCTCAGGTGCCGATTATGTTTTGTCAGTTACTGAGCCTACTATATCAGGCGCACATGATTTGGAGAGAGTATTGAAGGTGATTAATCATTTTGGCGTTAAATCAGGGGTTGTTGTAAACAAGTCTGATTTGAATGAAGAATGGACCCATAAAATAGAAGAGTTAGCAGAGAAATATAATGCCGAATTCATAGGAACTATTCCTTACGGGGAGGAAGTTACCGAGGCCCAAATGCATAAATTATCGGTAATAGAGTATGCAGATACATTTTTAACAAAATGTATAAAAGATATCTGGAAAAAGATTGAGAGAATTCTGGCATGAGTAGAATGGGAAAAATAGAAATGAAAAAAGCAGGGAAAGTAGCTGCAAGGATTTTAGCTGAGTTGCGAAGAATAATTAAACCAGGGATTACAGGAGTAGACATAAATAATTTTGCGGAAAATTTTATTAAGCGCTATTATCCGGAATTCCATTTATCATCTAAAGGGTATAATGGTTTTCCTGCTTCTTTATGTGTTTCAATAAACGAGAGGATTATCCACGGTATTCCTTCAAAAAGGATAATCAAAAATGGTGATTTAGTAAAGGTAGATATTGTGGTTAAATATCAAGGCTGGTTCGCGGATACCGCGACGACTTATATGGTTGGAAGGGTTAACCCAGAGGCTAAAAAGCTGGTGAAAACTACCAAAATGGCTTTGCGTAAAGCAATCAAGGCGGCAAAGCCTGGTAATGCAATTGGAGATTTAGGTTATATTATTCAAAATTGTGTTGAGAGGGAAGGGTTCTCGATTATGAGGAGATTTTGCGGCCATGGTATAGGCAGGGAAATGCACTTGGAACCTTCTATCCCTAATTTTGGTAGAAGGGGAGAAGGTCAGATTTTGAAAGAGGGAATGGCGATTGCAATAGAACCTATGGCATTTATGGGAAGGGCTGATGTAGAAATCGCAAATGATGGGTGGACAGTTAAGTCAAAAGACAATTCCATGACCGCACATTTTGAACATACCGTTTTGATAACTAAAAACAGTCCTTTAATAATTACAAATTAAAGGAATTATAGCCGTGAGGCCGATATTTTAATTTATTTATTTATTAGTTTTTTATGTCTGTTGAGAGAAAGAAACAAAGTATTGTTACTAAGATTGGGGATAAAGGATATACTTATGTATATTCCGGTCTTAAATTAAGTAAGGATGATTTAAGATTGGAGGTAGTAGGAACAATGTATGAACTTAGTTCATCTTTGGGCATAGCCAAAAGTTTCATTAAGGATAAAGACAGTAAAGATGTTTTAGGAAAGATTCAGAATGATTTATTCATTGTAGGAAGTCAGATTCCTGGATTAGGTTCTAAAAATTCAAAACTAAAGATTTCTTTCAGGAATATACGGTATCTGGAAAATAGAATCGAGGAATTAGAGAGAAAATTCCCTTGTTTTTATTTATATTTGTAAAAGGCAAAACAAGAATTCGGTTGTAAGGCCGTATATGCTGGGAATATTATACAACCTAAAAGTTACTTAATCTATTATGAACAATGTTGCGTTGATTTACAGTGAGGATTTTAAGAAATTGGATTTTGGCCAGGGACATCCCATGAGAGGAGACCGCTACAAAAGATCATTAGAAGAATTTAAAAAAATGGGTTTATTAGACAATCTTACGATAAAAGAGCCGGAATTGATATCAATGGATATTATTAACTTGTTTCATACTTCTAATTATATAGATAAGGTTCAGAAAGTGAGTAAAACCGGGCATGGGTCCTTTGGTGAAGAGGTTCCAGGCTTTAAAGGTATTTACGATATTGCTTTGTTAAGTGTGAGTGCCTCTATTACCGCAGTAAATTATATTGTGGATAATAGTCCATTTGAGGTTGCTATAAATATTTGTGGAGGTTGGCATCATGCTTTTGAACATATAGGAAGAGGCTTTTGTATATTTAACGATATAGCTGTTGCGGCTAATTACTTACTTAGAAGAAAAAATATTAGCAAAATTATGGTAGTTGACTATGATGCTCATCATGGTGATGGAACTCAGCGAGCCTTTTACAACAATTCTAATGTTTATACCATTTCCTTTCATCAAGATCCAGCTACACTCTATCCGTTTAGGAGCGGGTATGAAAAGGAGATTGGCAAAGATGAGGGGAAGGGTTTTAATAAGAATTTTCCGCTTTCTCCTTTGTGCAAAGATACTGAGTTTATTTCAAAATTTAACCAAGTACCTAAGTTAATTAAAGATTTTACCCCGGAGATTCTCATTTTACAAATGGGGGTAGATGGTTCAAAAAAATGCTCTATTTCCAATATGCAATTAACTAAGGAGGCCTATGATTACGCTTCAAAGCTTCTTGTGGATTTACAAAAGAAACACAAATTCAAAATTCTGGCTTTAGGCGGCGGTGGATTTGTTCATCCTATGCTGGGCCAATATTGGGGAGTTCAAATTAAAAATTTTATGGAGAAATAAATATTTTTTAGTAAATTTCAATGATAAGTATTATAATAAAAGTTACATGTTAAAATTTAGGAGGTGCTGAAATGCCTTGGGTTGATGAAGAAAAATGTACTGGTTGTAATGTTTGCGTTGAAAAGTGTCCGGTAAATGCAATTTCGATGGAGGAGGAGAAGGCAAGGATAAATATGGAAGAGTGTATTCATTGTGGTATATGCCATAGCGTATGTCCACAGGGGTCGGTAAGGCATGATAGCGAGAAAATACCGGAAGATATAAAGGCTAATGTGGAAGAGACAAAGAAGTTTATGGAGCTTTGCGCAAAACATCTTGGTGATGCTAAAGAAAAAGGTAAGTGTTTGCAACGGATGATAAAGCATTTTAATAAGGAGAAGCTTGTTGCGGAAAAGACTATGGAAGAACTCGAAAAATTAAAAAATGTCCAGTCCCTATAAACTTTTGCTTTTTACCTGTTATGGGGGATGCGCTACCGGAGTTGCCGCATCTAAAGCCTGTATAAGGATATGGGAGAAAAATCCGGATGACGTAAAGATTGGATGCCTTCCTGCTGTTATAGTGCCGTGGAAATTTAAGGAGATTGTAAAAAACTCTAAAAGACGTATTTTGATAGATGCCTGCACTGTCCAATGTGGCAAGAAACTTTTCGAAAGGGAAGGAATGTCGGTAGATAGTTATATCGAGTTAATTTCGCTTCTTAGTATCAAAAAAGAGAAGAAATTACCTATGAGAGATTTGGAAGGAAGAGTTTATGAAGTTATTCATAAAGAAGCGAAGGCTCTTTTAGGCAAGGTCCGGTAAAGAAGGAATAGGCGCAATGATTGAATGGATAAAAGACGATGAGCATTTTCAGGAAACGCAAGAGAAACATAAGGAGTTTTTGATTTTAGCATTTTATGCAGATTTCTCATCCAGCGCAAAACGAGCCTTGGCCGAGCTTGAGAATTTTAGCAGAGAAAATGAAGAATTGCCCGTTTACGTTATTGATGTGGAGAGAGTCAAAGGTTTACATAAGCAGTTTGAGGTTAACAATGTCCCAACAGTTTTAATGCTTCGGAAAGGAAAGGTAACACAGCGGATAGAAGGGGTTGAAAGCGCGTGCTTTTATAGTCGTATTTTTTCTGGGACAGGTTCCTCGCCGTATAAAAGTGCGGGGAAAGCGGTTTCTCACCGGGTAGTTGTCTATAGCGGTCCTGGTTGCCCTGCCTGTGGAACTGCTAAGGTCTACTTAAGGCGTCGGGGTATTAGGTTCAGAGATATAGACATATCGCACGACCAGCATGCAGCCGAAAGGT
>CAZEQA010000103.1:0-5909 GCA_964514265.1 uncultured Planctomycetia bacterium
ACCAGGTTAGACCCCTGCGTTAAGGAGCGCAGGGTCTATCCTTGAGGATTAGAAATGGAGGATTAAATGGCATTGACAGTAACGCATGCAAAAAGAGAACGGTTCAATTATAAGGACGCAATATACCATATTACAACGAGGTGCAATAACAAGCAAAGCCTCATAGAAAGTGAGCGAGATTTTAAAAAATACAAATTTATTTTAAGAAAAAACAAAGAAAAGCACGGTTTTTTGCTGCACGATTACGTAATTATGAACAGCCATATCCATCTAATTATTCGCTTGGCATCAACGCTGAATATTTCCAAAATTATGCACTCAATAAACAGGCAGTACGCCAGATGGTATAACGAACATTATAAAAGAAAGGGCCACTTTTGGGAAGATAGATTTTATGGCGAAATAATAAAAGATGACTTGCAGCTATTGGCTGTGATGCGCTACATAGACTTAAATCCGGTCAGGGCAAATCTATGCCAGAATCCAACCGACTGGAAATACTCCGGAGCGCGCCTTTATCTTGATGGGGAAAAGGACGGCTTAATAGATATTCCGCAAACTTATCTCGAATTAGGACAAACAGATCAAGCAAGACAAGAAGCCTACTGCCGCATCTTTCCCTTTAACCTGGCAATTCTAACCAGGTTAGACCCCTGCGTTAAGGAGCGCAGGGTCTATCCTTGAGGATTAGAAAGGTAGAGTTAGAAGTTGCCAGGAGCACAAAAAGATAAGATTTTTCTTGCTTTTTTATCGTTTATATGGTATAAATAAACTAACGCGAAAAGGCAAATGTCGGGTAACCGGCAGACCCAGTTTCGGAGGGGAACTGGTTATCTTGTGTATTAGGCGGCAATACGCATTGCCGCTTTTTTATTTGCGGTCTTTGCGTATTTAGTCCCGTAATGGACACACGTTACGGGGCAACAGGATAAGCAAAGCTACAGGTACATATTCTAAGTACAGCTGGGCTACCGAAGTCTATTAGTCAGATTTTGGTAGCCTTTTTGTTTGTCTGTTGATTTTAATATATTAGTGAGCACTATGGGTAAAAAGAAACCAAATAAATCATATAATTCTGGCTCAAAAAGAAAGGCCAGAAAAGAAGACAAAAGCTGGATTTGGCTTTGTAGTCTGCTTGCCATATTCTTTGTCTTTGTTATTGTCTGCTATGGCCGGTTAAGCCTGAGGGCAAACGGTTCTTACCAAAAGACCATCTCTAACATAGCAGAGAAGATTAAGCTGATCAAATATTCACCCCCTACCCTAAAAAGCCTAATTGTCCACCCTGAATCAACCGATAACTACTTTGACTTTATCCTGGATACTCAAGAAGAGCCCGTTGAAAATGAAGAAAAACTGGAACCTATGGCCAAGGAGTTGATTGACTACTTCTTCTTAGGTATTACCCTGCCTTCAGAAGACCTCTGGGTCAATCTTAACTCTGTAAGACAAAATGCCATCACAAGTCCCAGATTAGCCTTAACAGACATCGGCAAGGTACTTTTAGAAGCTGACCTAAGACTTAAGAAAGACTGCTGTAGGTTTACTGACCCTAGGACTAGGACTGGCAAAGAATACTGGAGTAAGCTTCAAGCAAGACTCAATGAAGAAGGCTTAAGTACTTCTCAACTTCCCATAGGCAACAGGTTCTGGATTATACCTGCCGAGGCATCTGTAGAAGAGGATAAAGACAACCATACAGTCACCATAGTCAAATCAAGGCTAAAGGTATGCTTACAACAAGAGTATCTTGAGTTGCAAAACAACCAGGTATCTCTGTTGTCTGAACAGACCCAAGACCCAAGAGCCAGATTAGCTCAGGATATCGCTGACTTTACCATGAAAGAGACAGTCCTTCCGTCCATCCAAGAAGAGGTAAACCAAGGTAAAGCCTATGCCAGGTTACGCCAGGTATACAATTCTTTAATCTTGGCTGAATACTACAAGCAAAAGTATCACTCTGGCCAGGGTCTTTATTCCAGACTAATCAATAGAGGTTACATAGAAGGCTTAGAATCCAATGAGCCTTGGGCATCAGAAGACTTCTACAACGCCTATGTCAAATCCTGCCAGGAAGGCGAATACAGACTCTCCCAGCAGGAATACGACCCCTATCTTGCCTCTATGGTGCAGAAGTATTACTTCTATGGGGGAATAATGTTTGCCCAACATATTGCTCCGAAGCTCAAAGTGATCCCCAAGGCTAGCTCTTATATGGGTAACTGGCTAGCTAAGTTCTTCGGCCATAACGACATTAATAATCCTTATCAGGAAAAGGCGCTGCCTATATATAGCTTAGCAAGACATGAAACTCACGAAGAGGCCATAAGGCATCTTGCTGAGATGACCGGGAAGCCTTATGAAAAACTTATAAGACAAGCTGGGTTTGCGCGAGTAGGGCGAAACAAAGACAAAAATAAAGCTGCAAGAGCCAGAATGTCTCAATTAGCAAAAATAAAAGATAAACAACCGAGCGAAATTACAGAAATCGATAAAAAATACTTGGTAGAAACTGCTGCATATTTCGGTCTATATCCAAAATCTTTAGAAGCATCTGATAATGAGGATAAGATACGTAAATATATATTATCATTAAATATTTTGGCATCGGCAGAAGTAGCTTCATTAGATTTACCTGATATTTCATTTTTTGCCTTATCTGCCATAGATGAAATCGGGACTAGTTTCTTTGCGCATGAGTTGGGCCACATACTTCTTAGCCCACTCGCCGTCGGTAAGTTATTTAACGAGATAGAAGAAAAAGTTGATGCCCAAGAAGGCAATAAGTTTAGGCTCGCACTTGTAAGAAGTATTCAAGAAGTTCATGCCTGGCAATTAATTTTAGATGAGTGGGAGGGTCTAAGTTCTTTAAGGCCCAACATTCTTTTAGCACTTATTGATTGTCTTATAAATAATATTGAGCAGATTGAAGCAAGAAACAATGATTTGGAGCAATTTGTTAAGGAACATGGTGATGCAATAAATAAAGATTTACTCGAGAAGTATTCCAATGAAATAAAACGAGCAAAAGGAGAGAGCTTCTTCAATTTAATAGGCATAAGAGAACTTCGAGAGAATATATTAGAATCAAGAGGAAATGTTTTAGTCAACATAAACGAATCTATACAAAAAGTATCCCAGTTGTATGCGGAACATAGAAGATTCTCTGAAATACAAGCGCAGCTTGAACCGACCTTGCCCGATATTTATGCCAATCCAGTTAAGATAAGGCATATTTGGACAAATTTATTTAGGAATAGCGTATATGCCATTTCTGAAGCAATAGAGGAAAACAGGACTAGAAAAGGGAGAATAACAATAAAGACACAGGATGTTCGAGAACATGGTAAAGAATTTATTGAAATTACATTTAGCGATAACGGTAAAGGAATACCCCAAGAATTACAAGATGAAAACCGTCTTTTTCAAAAATATGTAACAACAAAAAAGAGTGGAACAGGCCTCGGATTGTATCTTATCGATCAGACTGTTAAAGAACTTGGCGGCACAATTGAAGTCCAGTCCGAACTTGGCAAGGGAACGACCTTTATCATCCGCCTGCCTATCGGCCAGGGTGAGTTTGCCAATGGGGAAACCATTCACAATCTATTTGCAGCAATTGTAGACAGCTTTTTTGAATTAAAAGTGCCAAATAGAGAAGAGGCTAGTAGATTGCAACATGTAAGAAGGCGGTTTATCGCAGGAGCTGGGGGGAGAAGCCTAGAATATCAAAGGTTCAAATGGGATAGAGATACAGATATATTGTATTATCAGATTGGCAGTGATGATGGTGTCTATCTTCCATGCAAAGAAGGGAAAAATCTTATATTCACAAATGGCGCTGCAGGATGCAATGTTTTAATATTTAAAGGCTATAAAGACAAAAAACCTGTCATAGGGCAATTCCATTTTGTATCGTATGAGTCTATTGAGGAAATAATGGACTTTATGCAAAATGAACAGATAGAAGATCCAATTTTTGTACTTACCAATTATGAAAGTAAAAAATTAACAACTAAAGGTGCTGTAGAAGCGCACCGGGCAAGACTTAACATAGAGTTGTCTTATCCTGAAGCAAAGATGCTTCTTTATCCACACAATTACGATGAATACGAAGTGCTTGACAGCTCTGTTAATGCTTTAGGATTTGGAATATTTGAGTCCAAACAATTCACAGGACAAAAGACCCCTGGACGCACATTCTTATGGAAAGACTTGGAACGACTGCCAGGCAGAATTATTAGATTAAATAATGAGAGGTTTGTAGAATATAACGAAATTGTACCTATTGCTGATGATAGTACCCAGCCGCCACAGTTTGGTGGTGGAAGCGGAGGAATTGATGTATCTCAAAGAGAGCAAGCCATCAGAAGTATCCTTACAAAAAATCCAGAGCTAGCTGATTCTGCACCAGAACTTCTTGATTACCTTGAACAAAAGCATCCGGGAATATTAGAAGCCATACCAGAGGCAGGAAGATTAAGCTATGTAAGAGGAATATTAACTAGCATTTTGCCGGAGGAAACTGAGCTAAGAAAACCAGCCGGTATCGACTTTAGAACAATAATGCCCGAAATCAAAAAGGACGAATGAGGCGGGTAAAACGATAATGCCTTGTCGCGTTGGTGGTCTATAAAGCCACCAGACCCGTCTCTTCTCCTTTAACCTGGCAATTCTAACCAGGTTAGAAAATGCAGATTAAGACATTAAAGTAAGATTTCCTTGATTTCGCCCTTGACGAATTCCTTACTATATGGTATACTTGTAGTGGAGGTGAGAGAAGATGACGATTACCATGACCGCAAAGCATCAAATAACTATTCCCAAGAAGATAACCGACGCCTTGGGCTTGAAAAAGGGCTGCATGTTTAAAGTAGCGGTTACCAAGGATAAGATTGAGCTCGTTCCTTTAGAGACAAAAGAAAGGGCGTTTACCGAAAAGGAATACGAAAGGTTAGAAGCCCTGGCAGCAGAAGAGAAGGGTAAGGAAAAGCGCATAACCAAGAGGCTAATTAACAATTTAACAAGGGGAAGAGTCTAACCAATGCCTCTTTACCTATATTATCGCCCCTCTTTTAAAAGAAGTCTTAAGGCGCTGGGTTATGAGCAGAAGAAGATAGTCGCCTTGATATTAGAGGCCTTAGAGGTTTATTATTCAAGTAACTGTAATTTAGAAGACGCTCAAAAGGTAGCACCACAGTTCTTTTATAAACAACTAAGGAAACCCTATTATGAAGCCGGTGTAGAGAGGAATACCAGGGTTGTGATAAAAAGAGAGGCTGAAAAATGTATTGCTGTAGCAGCAGGCAACCATGACCAGATAAAACGGTTTTTGGCTTCGCTTTAGTCAACACTTAACAGGATTCCTTTCATTCAATCATTGTTATTGCCTTCCAAAACAACCCTTCAAATACACACCTCAACAAACAAAGACATTAACAAAGTGGCACGGCCTTGAGAGTTTGGGTTCTGTGCCACAGGGTTGTCTCTGTGGCTTTTTCCTAGACGACTCCAAACAATGCCATTGCACTCCCAATCAGATACAGAGATATCTCTCTAAGATTTCTGGCCCTTTATTAGACAGAATCGACATCCACTTAGAAGTACCGCGCTTAAAATATGAGCAGATGACCTCAAATAATAAGGCTGAAAGCTCCTGTGAGATAAGAAAGAGGGTCAATAAGGCCAGAAAAATCCAGGAGAAAAGATTCAGGAAATTCCGCTTCTCCTATAATGCCCATATGAATGCGCGTATGACAGAGAAATTATGCATTTTAACAAAAGAGGCGCAAGAGTTACTTAAAATGGCAATCTTGGACTTGGGCCTAAGCGCCCGCGCATATCACAAAGTGCTCAAAATCTCCAGCACTATCGCTGATCTCGCTGAATCTGAAATAATTGAGAACGAA
>CAZEQA010000104.1:0-5830 GCA_964514265.1 uncultured Planctomycetia bacterium
CTCTAATGACGATAGGATGGGTACCTGGGGGTGTTACCACCGTGGGTCCCAGTGGTCTGACGCCTACTGGATAAACTCTGATATTAGCAGTAAGGCTGTAGTTTGGGTCGTTAACTGTAATTGAGTCGGTCAAATATCCGGGAGGAGAAGGAATAGCAGTTAAATTATACCCTCCGTCTGTGCCCCTGCGGCATCTCCATAAGGCATGCTGCATAGCTAAATCAGCAGTATAAAAAGCCTGCGCGCGCTTAATTTGATAGTAAGAAGTGCCAACATGACCGGTAGAGACCATTAACACGGCACCTCCTAAAATAAGCAACATAAGAATAAGGCTAATCACTATCAACATGGCCATGCCTTTTTTGTTGTTCAGCATCTTATCCTCCCTAAATCTATCATAATACAATTTCCGGTAATGTCAACATAATTTTCTCTTTAACACTTTGCCTGTAGGGGTCTTGGGTAAATCTTCTCTAAATTCAATTAAACGGGGAATTTTATAATTAGCAAGTTTTCCTTTGCAATAATTGAGAATCTCGGCTTCGCAAACCTGGCAATCCTTGTGCAAAACTATAAAGGCAACAGGGATTTCTCCCTTAGATTTATCTTTCCTCCCTACAACTGCTACCTCTTTTATCTTGGGATGCGCACTCAAGACATTTTCTATTTCTAAAGGATAGACATTCATCCCGTGGGCAAGAATCATTTCTTTCTTGCGTCCCGCTATATAAATATAACCATCGCTATCTATCTTGGCCATATCTCCGCTAAATAGCCAACCGGCCCGGATTGCCTCTTTAGTCTCCTGCGGCCGATTAAAATATCCCATCATTACATTGGGCCCTTTGATAATTAGTTCACCAACTTCTCCACAAACAGCTTCACTTTCATCTTCTCTAACTACCTTAACTTCCACTCCGGAAAGAGCCAGACCTATAGAACCGGGCTTTTGTATCCCCTCTAAAGGATTAAGCGAGACTACAGGGGAGGCCTCGGTTAAACCATAGCCTTCCAAAAGAGAAATCCTCTTAAACCTTTCCTTAAATGTTCTCAGAGTTTCCGCTCTTAACGGAGCTGCTCCGGAAATACATACTTTGACTCGCAAAAACATTTGTAAAATAGGCGGGAGAGTCAAATTCTTCAAAATATCAAATAAATGCGGTATGCCCACAATTATTGTTACCCGGTTTAAGAGAATGCTGCGTAAAACCTTCTGAAAGGGCCTGACTGACTTAATAATGATAACTTTTGCTCCGGCATAAAGAGGTATAAGGATACAAACAGTCAAGGTAAAAGAATGGAACATAGGCAGAATCAGCAAAAACCGATCACGAGGTGTAATCTCCAGGGCAGAAACAGAAGAAATTACATTGGAGCAAAGGTTGCCGTGAGAAAGCATCACGCCTTTAGGAAAACCTGTGGTTCCGGAGGTATAAATCAATAAAGCCAAATCCTGAGGGTCTACTTCATGTGTTAGGTCTTGAATTTGGCTTCTAACAATGATATCGGGCCAATAAAGAAATCCGCCTCTCTTTGTGTCCGTCAAGACAATATTTTCCAGGTTCAATAAATCCTTTTCCCTATTTTGTTTTGTCTCTAAAATTTGCTGCAGAATCTCATGAAATTCCGATGAACTTATTAATAACTTACTACCGCTATCTTTGAGGATATATTTCAATTCATTAAAGGTTAAAAATACATTTAAGGGGACACAAACTGCCCCTGCCTTTAAGACCGCAAAAAGGGCAATTATAAATTCCGGACAGTTATTCAAAAGAATAGCGACTTTATCGCCTTTTTTTATTCCCAATCTTTCTCTCAAGCCAAAAGATAACTGATTGACTTCTCTGTTTAAGCCCCGAAAGCTTAAAACTCTCTCTGCAGAAATTAGGTGTCTTCGCCAGGAAAACTTTTTTGTACTTTCTTCTAATAAACGAATTAGGTTCATTTTTAAGCAAACACCTCTAAGCCCTTTTTCACCATATTATAATGAATACGCACTGTATCATTGATATCCAGGGCGTAGCCTCCCCCTAAAACTACCGCTATAGAGGCCGCATTTTGTTTTGCCAAGGCAAAAATATATTCATCTCTTCGGCTTAGGCCCTCTACGCTAAGGCTCAAGCCCCCTAATTGGTCTTTAAGGTAAGGGTCTGCTCCCGCAATATAGAAGATCAATTGGGGCTGAATTTCTTTAAAAAGTCGGGGCAGGTTCTTCTGGATGGCATCCAAATACTCTTTATCGCCCGTGCCATCGGCAAGGCCGATATCTAAATCACTGGGGGGCTTGATACCCGGGTAATTGTTTTGCTGATGAATAGAAAAAGTAAAAACACTGCTACAATTTCTAAATATATTTGCATTGCCATTGCCTTGATGCAAGTCACAATCAACAATCATTATTCTATCGATATCCCTTAAGCCTTGGCAAAATTTAGTTGCACAAGCTACGTCGTTTAAGACACAAAATCCTTCTCCGTGGTCAGTAAAGGCGTGATGAAACCCACCGCCTAAGTGAATGCAGACTCCATCTCGCAAGGCAAGTTTGGCGGCAAGAATTGTTCCGCCCACACAGATGCACGATGCCTTGACCAAATTCTTAGAATGCGGCAACTCTAAAGTAAATATTTCTTGAGGCGATAAAGTTCCCTGATTTAGCTTCTCAAGATAGGTCTTTGTATGGACTAAAAGAATTTCTTTTGAGGATGCAGCAGGTGCTTGAATAAAATCTTTGACTGAGAGGAGTCTGTCTTTAATCAATTTTTCGCGGATTAGGCGGAATTTAATGGTGGGGAAAACATGAGCACCGATATCTACTCCATATAGGTCTGAATAAACAACTTTTATCTTAAACTCCCTCCTATTGCATCTTGGGCAGCAACTCTTCCACAGCTGTAACTACCTGTTCCCACTTTTCGGGGTCGTGAATGGTAAACTTCTGCTTTCTCTTCCAGCCGTCTTTCTTTCTCTGCCAGAGATATAAACAAATCTGTTTACGTCCCCAAGATTCAAGTAACACCGCGGCTGCCCACCAGCCAAAACCTTTACTCAAAGTGCGATAATCAAGTGCCTGTAAAGGAGATTCTACAGGAATCCTTTCTTCTTTCCTTTCGCCTTCCATAAGAGTGCCTCCTTCAGTGAGCACGCAACTTACGGAACAAAGTGAACGTAAGTTGCCGTGCGAACTGAACCCCACACCCAGTTACTACGAAGAAATTCTACGAAGTATCTGGGTGTGGGGTAAGTTCGGCCAATAAACTTACGTTCGCTACGCTCCATAAGTTTGGGCCTCACTTATTTTCTCAACTCTATCTTATAATCTTCCCCTTCTTTATCTAGTTTGACATGTCCCTCTCGGGCCAACCACCCTAAACTCATTAAAATAGTATCACGCGGTTTATCCAAACTAGCAATTAAATGCGCCAGCGTACTCTGGCCATGCTCATCTAAAAAATGCCAAATATCTCCAGCCACTATTCCTAATTCCGTGATCAATGTCCACCTCCTTCTCTTTGACTATAGCTTCCACACCTGGGGCAAATGGAAAGTTTTTTTTGCTTGCTGTCTACATAAATATAGGTACAGATAGAACACTGCCAAATTGACTCAAGCTGTCTTTCAGCCGGCGGAGAAATCTTTATTTTTGAAAATACAAGCCAGATCGTCAAAAAGCCAAAAATATAAAGTAGCAAATATAAAAATATCGCTATTTCAAATTCCAGCCTGATCATTTAAATCCAGATCTATTTTTATAGTCTCTTTCTGTCGCTTCCGACCTACAACAGGTGCAAAGCGCCATTTTCTAATATATCTTGCTAAGGCCGCATCTATCTCGGGATTACCACAACTACGCACATTTATTGCCTCTTCCACCAAACCATCGTCTGAGAGATGTATTTTAAAAATGACAAATCCCGCTTTCAGCTCTTGCTGAGTAGCCACTTCAGGATATTCTGGAATCGGCGGTTTAAAGATTATCTCTCGCTGCAGCAGAAAATCATCTGTTGAAACAAAACTTGCGGCAAATGTTCCCTCCTCTTGATGGGCGTCTATATCAATAAAACCATCAGGATTCAAGATCTCTTTCTCCATTGGCAAAGATATGTACGGCCTTTGGTAAAAAAGGTTTTGCTTCTGGATATCGACTTCGGAAGGAAGCCCTGCATAATATTTTTTGAGGGGCGGGCGGGTAGAAACAGAACTGTGCAATATCGAGCCTAAAAAGTTAACCGAAGAATATTGCTTTCGCTCAAATCGGTTTGGCAAAAATACTATGGAAACAGAAAATATCCAGAAAAGGTGCCAAAGAAAAGAAATTAACAAAGCTATTTTCAGTTGCCGGCTTATCACTATTCACCAATCACCAGCTACCATCATTGTGCGGGCTGATTAGTAGCTATATTAATCTGGGTTAAGCCCGTCTCTCGACACATATCCCAAATCTGGACTACCTTACCTAAAGAGGCCTTGCGGTCGGCTCTAATTAAAAGGGGTCGATCGTCCTTTGCTGCCTTTTCTAAATTAGATTTTAGCTGTTTTAAACTAACCAGGCGATTATTTAAATAGATAAGGTCTTCGGCGTTAACAGTAATAATTAAATTTTTCTCTTCAATTACCTCGCTAGTCACCGCCTTAGGCAGATTTATTTTAATCCCTGGCTGAAAGATATAACTGGAAGTGAGCATAAAAAATATCAGAAGTAGAAAAATCACATCAATCAATGGCGCAATATCTAATTGTCCCCTTTCAAATTCTACATGTCTTTTGTATTTCATTTTATTTCATCCTAACAAACTAATATCCTTCTGTTCTCTGTGAAAGAACATTAGTTAATTCTGTAGCAGCCCTATCCATTTCCACAATAAAACCTTTCACTTGACTGACCAGATAATTGTAAGCCACAAAAGTAGGTATGGCTACAATCAATCCTGCTACCGTAGTAATTAAGGCTTCCCAAATGCCTCCGGCTAAATCGCCTGGGCTTACTGGATAAAGAGATGCAGCCTTTTGTTGAATAACTTGAAAGGCCCTGACCATTCCCGTAACTGTTCCTAGTAGGCCCAATAAGGGTGAGATATGGGCAATGGTTGCTAATGCCCCCAGGTTCTTTTCCAGGCGGGGAACCTCATAAATCCCTGCATCCTCGATGGCCTCTTTTATCTCTTGCCGCGAACGGTCGTGTTTTAAAATACCTGCCTTGATGATATGAGCGATGGGCCCGGGAGTCTTTTCAGATAAATCAATGGCTTCCATAATCCGGTTACGCTTAAGGATATTGGATATACTTTCCATAAACTTATCAATATTGATTTTTGCTCGATGTAAATGGTACAATCTTTCAATGACTACGGCCAAAGCTACAATTGAACAGAGAATAATCAGATACATTAAAGGGCCGCCTTTTCCAATAACATCCCACATAATTTGCCTCCTTTAATAGAAAAAGATTATAATCAATAAAATTATAATTATAATTACGGAAAAAATGTAAAAATCATTAAAATATAAGAAGTCTCTCAGTCTCGCCAGCTTAGTATAGCTTGCTGAAGCAGCTATTGTTTCTGCTTCTGAATTAGTAATCTTTGGTATTCCTCGACCCTTAATTTGCTCAATCTGGTCCTTTCTAAATCTCAAAATAGTGCCGCCCAATCGGTAGGCAGGGAACTCTCCCCTGTCTACCAGCTTCCTTAAGTCTTCTTCAGAAATACCCAGATACTGAGAGACTTCTCTGGTATTCATTAATTTTTCTGCCATTTTAATGAGCACTTGATTTACGAAGCCTAAAGGGCGACGTAAACCAGTCTTCTTTAGTTAATCTTATCATTTGTGC
>CAZEQA010000105.1:0-5824 GCA_964514265.1 uncultured Planctomycetia bacterium
TGCCGTCACGGGTTAGGTTACACTAAGATAGACGCTGAATATAAAGGCATCAAAAGCGGGGCTACCTATTTTGTCCCCCGCAAAGAGAATCTGGAAATCTGGATTTTGCGCTTGGAGAATCTCGGCAAAAGGACAAGGCAGCTTTCACTTTTTTCTTACGTGGAATTCTGCCTCTGGCAGGCGGTAGCCGATTCTAACGACTTTCAATATACATTGAACATTGCCAATTGTCTCTCGGAGAAAGGAATTATCTATCATTTAACCAATTATTATCCTAAGGCGGGCTTTTCCTCTCTGGCCTATTTTGGCGCAAGCCTCAAGGCCAACGGATATGATTGTGACCGCGAGAAGTTTATCGGCCCTTACCGCAGTGAATCTAGTCCCCTGGCTTTAGAGCAAGGCCGCTCTTTTAATTCTCTCGCCTTGGGAGGAAATCCGATTGGCTCGCAGTCCTTTGATTTGACGCTTAAACCCAATCAAAAAATTTCTCTTGTCTTTGTGCTCGGCGTAGAGCAAGACAGGGCCAGGGCCAAAGAGAAGGTTGTTAAATTCAGCAACTTAAAATTGGCCTTGCAGGAATTAGAGAAGATTAAACTAAACTGGCAGGAGTATCTTCATAACTTTAGCCTGCTCAGTCCGGATGAGGATTTAAATGCGATGATCAATACCTGGAATGCCTATCAGTGCCGCATAACCTTCAACTGGTCGCGTTCGGCTTCTTATTATGAATCAGGTATCGGCCGCGGTATGGGCTTTCGCGATTCCAACCAGGATTGCCTGGGGGTTCTGCACCGCCTCCCCGGCAAGGTCAAACAGAGAATCGTAGATTTAGCCAGGAACCAGTTTAAAGACGGCAGTTCCTTCCATCAATATTTCCCCCTGACCAAAAAGGGCGACAAGACCGGTTATTCCGACGACCACCTCTGGTTGATTCTTTCTACTGCCAGTTACATCAAAGAAAGCGGAGATACGGCTTTCTTGCGCAGAACAATTCCTTTTGCTGATGATGCGGCTAAGGATACACTTTACCGCCACCTGGTCCGGGCGATTGATTATTCGTTTGCGCATCTCGGCCGCCATGGCTTGCCGCTAATGGGCTACGCCGATTGGAACGATTGCCTGAATAATATGGGTTCCGCAGCAGAGAGTGTCTGGGTTGGGCAGCTGCTCTGTTTTGTTTGCCGGGAGATGGCCAGGCTTGCTGAATTTATCGGCAGGCACAAAGACAGCAGGGCCTTTGGCAACCGGGCCGCGAAGATGCAAAAGACAATTAACCGGGTTGCCTGGGACGGCAGCTGGTATATCCGTGCCTTTGACACCAAGGCAAGAGCAGTTGGCTCCTCGCGCTCTCAGGAAGGCAAGATTTATCTTAACTCTCAGTCCTGGGCAGTGCTGGCTGACATTGCTCCCCGGAAGAGATTGGTTAAATGTATGGATATGGTAAAAAGACACCTTGATTCTCAATACGGAATAATGCTTCTTAATCCACCCTATAAGACCTTCGACCCGCAAGTTGGCGCAATCGGGACGTTTGCCCCCGGATTAAAAGAGAACGGCGGTATCTTCTGCCATGCCAATCCCTGGGCAATAATTGCTGAGGCCATGCTTGGCCGCGGCCAAAGAGCATTCGACTACTATAAGAAGATTGCCCCCACTACCTATAATAAAATGCCTGAGATTCATATGACCGAGGCCTATGTCTATTCTCAGTTTATTGCCGGTGAGGATAGCCCGGAGTTTGGACGGGCAAGAAACTCCTGGCTCACCGGTTCAGCCACCTGGAATTTTATTGCTGCTACCTGGTATATCTTAGGCATAAGGCCGCAGTACGCCGGGCTGATGGTTGACCCCTGCATTCCCAAGCACTGGCCCGGCTTTAAGGTAGATAGAATATATAGAAAAACGCATTATAGGATTGAAGTAAGAAATCCCTCCCGTGTTTCCAAAGGGGTCAAAGAAGTTTATGTAGACGGCAGGCCGATTGGGTCTAATATCCTGCCGCTGTTTAGAGATAAAAAGATACATCGCGTAAGAGTAATTATGGGGTGAAAGTATGATAAAAATTGTTATAGTTTATCTGGGCCTTATGCTCAGTTTTAATATTGCCGCCTCTGCTCAAGACTCAAGGGCGGCTGACTTTTTATTTGAGCTGGGAAAAGAATATTATCAGGAGGGGAATTATAAACAGGCCCTGCACGAATTGAAAAAGGCGCTTTTAGTTGAGCCGGAACACGCCGGGGCCCTTGGGTATATTCAGATGGTTAGAGAAAAACTCGGGCTTCCGGAAGAAGAGCTAGAGGAAGCCGGAGCTGCCGAAAAAGAACTGGACCGCCAGGAGGTTATAGCCTGGGCTCTGGAGCAAGCAGAAGCCGGACTTATTCCCGAAGAAGAGGAAGAGGCAGCAACAAAAGCAGCGCCGGGGCCAATTCCCGAAAGCGAAACTACTTCCGGAGGACTTTATGAAACAGTCCTGGAAAGAAGGACTTTAATTGAACTTTATGATAAATATTACTGGCACAATACAAGATTTGATGAATCGGGAGACCGCAGCCGCTGGGCATTTAACGGAAGATATCATGAGGTAAGGACAGAACTGAAAATCGACCACAACCTGTTCAAAGATTTCAATATTTTAGTGGAAATTCCTTATAAAGTAGCTCTCTGGAAAGACGATTTTAACCGCAATACTACAAGCGGCATAGGCGATATTTGGTTGAGGGCGAAATATCGGTTATGGGACCAGCCGCTGAGGCCTTTTTACTTTGCTCTTCAGCCGGGTGTTAGATTCCCCGGGGGATATGATCGGGATGACGTCCCTTCTCTGGGCGAAGAAGACACGGCCGTTGAACTAAGAGGTTTGCTGGCGCGCTCTTTTCAAAGTTGGTCCGGTTATTCAAAGTTGGAGTTAGCTTATAGATACAGGTCACGAGATCTGACCGACGAAATCCCCTACTATACTGAACTTTGTTATCATCCCCAAGATTGGCTGCAGTTTAAGACTACGATTGACGGCATAGAGGGTCTAACGGATACAGGCGACGTAGAAGAAGACTATACAAAATGGACTGCCCATGTAATTTTTAGCCCCAATCATGCCTTCGGCAGCTTGAGAGAGGCAAGGGTTTGGAAATTTGAATTCGCCTACGGGGATACCTTTAGAGGCAAAAACACCAGTGACGGCAGTGAAGTAGTTGTCAATATTTCGTATGAATTTTAGCGGTGAAATACACATCCAGAGATAATTTAAAATCCGGCGTGCACTTAGGCGGCCTGGGGACAGGCACGCTTCAGATATTTCCCGACGGCACAAGAGGCATCTTTACCGGACAGAATAATTGGGAACGCCCTTTGGGGCAACTCCATTGGTTCAGGCCCGGCAGCGGCAGCGATTACAGGGTAGCCAACCCCTTTGCTATATACGTTGAGAAAAAAGGCAAAAAGGTTGCCCGGCTTCTGCAGACAGTTTCTCTGGCGGGTTGCCCTGCAGTAAAGGAGATTGAATATACAGGCGCCTTTCCCGTAGCCGAGCTAAAATTTTATGATCGGGACCTGCCGCTTGAGATAAACTTAAGGGCATTCTCTCCCTTTATTCAGGACGACTACAAAAATTCAGGCCTCCCCTGCGCTATTTATACCTTCAAAATAACCAACCCCTCCAATAGCCCGCTTGTTGTTTCTTTATTAGCTTCCGGAATAAATGCCAACGGTGACTGGAACGTAGGCAGATTTAACGAAGTCGTTAGTGACGGCCGCTTAATCGGAATTAACTTTCGCAAAAATAATCCCCGGCCGACAGATGAAACAGCGGGGGTAGTGAGTCTGGCAACTACCCGCAAGAAAGGAGAGGCAAGCTATTTTGGAGAGTGGCAATATGCCAAGCAGGCCTTCAGGGGCAATTTGCAAGATCGGCGCTTTGATGCCTGGGAATATTTTGCTAAGGATGGGACACTGCCTAATACAAACAGCAAACGCGAGGCCCTTGGTGAATTTGACGAGTGGATGGGGGCGGTGGCTATTAAATTTAGGCTCGCGCCGCAGAAGACTAAAGAAGTATCCTTCTATTACACCTGGTATATGCCCAGGCATCATTTAGGCCATATGTATCAAAATTGGTTCGCTGATTCCTGGCAGGTAGCCCGCTATATCGACAAAAACCAAAAAGACCTGTTAAGAAACACGTTGAAGTGGCAGAAGATGCTAAACTCAACTGCCTTGCCCGATTGGCTTAAAGACGCCCTGATCAATAACCTTTATGTCTATACTGCAGCGAGCTGGTGGACCAAGAAGGGCGATTTTGCTTTATATGAAAATACGGTGAAGTGGCCCTTAATGGATTCGCTGGATGTCAGGTATTACGGCACTATTCCTTTAGTTATCTTCTTTCCCGAATTGGAAAAAAGGACTATAGAGATGTTTGCCCGGGCCCAGCGCGCGGACGGGCGCATTCCTCATGATTTTGGCAAGGCCCAGCTTAACTGTCCCTCTGACGGCACAACAGCCGGTAAGCCCTGGAAGGATTTGAGCACAAAATTCGCCCTGATGGTTTACCGCGATTATTTATGGACGGCTGATTTGGCTTTCTTAAAGAAAATCTACCCTGCGGTCAAGAAGGCAATGAAATGGCAGTTTTCAACCGATAAAAATCAAGATTATTTGCCCGATAATGAGGGCAAAGATTCAACTTTTGATATGTGGGATTTCCGCGGAGTGAATTCTTATACTTCTTCGGTGTTTCTGGCTGCATTGCTGGCCACGCAAAAGATGGCCAGGGCATTAGGGGATTACGATTTCTTAAAACTCTGCCGCAAGTATTTCTTAAATGGGAGAGATACCTTTCAGAAAAAGCTCTGGAACGGGAGATTCTATATATCCGGTTACGAAAACAGCTCCAAGATATATCCTAGTTCTATAGTCGGGCAGCTCAATGGCCAGTGGTACGCCCATCTATTGGGCCTGGGTTATATTTTGCCGAAAGAATCCGTTAAGCAAGCCGTTAAATCTATGCTCAGGCTTAATGCGCGGGCCTCAAGATTTGGGGCGGTGAACTCTGTGTTTTCCGGCGGTCGGATTGACCGCTCAAGTTACCACGCGGAAAATATCTGGATTGGCGAAACCTATGCGCTTTGCTCTTTAGCGATATATGAAGGGTTTGTAAAAGAAGGCCTGTCTCTGGCGCGGAAGGTCTGGCTGCATTTTGCCGAAAGGGCTTTAAATCCCTGGTCTCAACCGGATGTAGTCTATGCCAAGGACGGACGGCTTGGAGACGGCGAGTTATATCTGCGCAACTTATCAATATGGAGCATCCCTCTGGCTTTAGCCAGAGTATCCGGCGGATTGAACCTCTCAAGATGCCCTCTTTTTAAGCGGGCGCTGATTAAAAGTTAGCAAAGAGGGAAAGATGAAGATTCTTAGGACTATTTTATCTTTACTTTGCATTTCTACTTTGATTTTAATAGCCGGTTGCGGGCAAAGAGAACCGGCGCCCAAACATAAGGCAAGCCAGCCTAAAAAGGTGCTAATGTGGCTGGTAGGTTCAGAAAGCCAGGCAAAGGTAGTTCAGGAAATCGGCAGTGAGTTTTTTAAAGATAAAGACACCGCCTTTACATGCGAGGGAGTCTCTTGGGGAGATGCGCACACTAAATATCTGACCTGTATTGCCGGAGGGGTTATTCCGGATATCGGCACAATGGGGCTTACCTGGGGCACGGAATTCGGCAATCTCAGAGCAATGGCGGATCTGGCTAAAGACTTCCCTGAGGATATAAAAGGAATTAAGGATAAGACCTTTTCCGGGCTCTGGGAGGCACTGGAATATAAAGGGAAG
>CAZEQA010000106.1:0-5714 GCA_964514265.1 uncultured Planctomycetia bacterium
GAACGAACATGTATCTGAGGCTATCAGTTACCGCTGCCTAGACAGAAACCTCTGGGCACTGTAATCGTAACCTGGCAATTCTAACCAGGTTAGAAAGGGAGGATTAAATGGCATTAACAATAACGCATGCAAAGAGAGAACGATTCAATTATAAAGACGTAATATATCATATTACAACAAGGTGCAATAACAAGCAAAGCCTCATAGAAAATGAACAAGATTTTAAAAAATACAAATTTATTTTAGGAAAAAGCAAAAAAAAGCACGGGTTTTTGCTGCACGATTACGTAATTATGAACAGCCATATCCATCTAATTATTCGTTTAGCATCAATGTTGAATATTTCCAAAATTATGCACTCAATAAATAGGCAGTACGCCAGATGGTATAACGAGCATTACAAAAGAAAGGGGCATTTTTGGGAGGATAGATTTTATGGCGAAATAATAAAAAGCGACTTGCAGCTATTGGCAGTTATGCGCTACATAGACCTAAATCCGGTCAGAGCAAATCTATGCCAAAATCCAACCGAATGGAAATACTCTGGAGCGCGCCTTTATCTCAATGGGAAAAAGGACGATTTAATAGATATCCCGCAGACCTATCTTGAATTAGGACAAACAGATAACACAAGACAGGAAGCCTACTCCCGCATCTTTCCTTTTAACCTGGCAATTCTAACCAGGTTAGAAAGTGATATGTAACCTGGCAATTCTAACCAGGTTAGAAAGTGATATGAGAAAGTGATATGAGCGCAAGACTGTTTTAGACTTTGCACAATCATTAGCTGACGGAAGGCTTTTTAAACAACTTACTAACATAAGGCGAATACCGGTTCTCTTTACACAGAATACTGAAGAAACTGCCTTGTTAATTCGGCTTATTGGCAATCAAATCACATTAGTTTTTAAGAAGACAAAATTATTTTATCGCCCCGGCAGACATCCCAAGCTACTATGTAAGAAACAGCTCTATATACTGCAGGGATTTCCTCAAATCGGTTCTAAATTAGCGATGCGTTTGCTTGAGCATTTCGGAAGTGTAAAAAATGTGATTACCGCTTCTGATATAGAATTGAGGAAAGTACGGGGATTAGGCAAAACTAAAGCCAAAAAGAAAAAGAGCTGCTGCTAGTTCATTAACAAAAACCGGACATTTTTATTTGGGTAAAAACCGGACATTTTTATCTTGCTAATACACACAATAAGCGATGCGCTTGCGCTTTTATGGCTTCAGTGATATAATATGGGATTATGTCACCCGCAAAACACATTATAGTATCTCTTCCGCTGGGAGCAGCTGTAGGGTTTTTTACAGAGTCTTTTCTTGCGGGACTACTATGTTTTCTCTCCGGAGTTTTCATAGATCTTGACCATCTTATTGAGTACACTATCCATTATGGCTGGAGAATTCGTAATTTCAAAGAGGTATATCTCACCTGCGGTAAAATGGCAAACCGGGAAGAAGAAGGGGGAGTAAAAAAGTTGTATCTTATTCTGCACGCAGGAGAAATTGCTATTTTGCTCTGGATAGGCTTCTTATTCAGCAGAAATATATATCTTTTATCCATAGCTTTAGGCTACTCAACACATATAACTATGGATGCCATGGCCAATGTAGTAAAGCCCTGGGCCTATTTTCTTACCTGGCGAATGAAGAATGGGTTTAATACAATAAAACTCTCAAGATTGCGTTGAATCCTGATAAAAAGATATTGTTTATTTTACTAATTTAACATATAATCAATGAAGCCCAAACTTACGGAATGAAATGACGTAAGAAGGAGCAGAACATGGAAAAGTTAAAGAATTTAGATAGACTTGACCTGCAAGCCGCAAAGTTAATCGAGCCGTATTTAGATGAATTGCTAAAGATACACCAAGACAATATTGTCTCTATTTTCGTATGTGGTAGTGCAGCAGGAGCGGATTATGTCCATAAGATTACTAACATTACTTTGTTAGTCATATTGCAAAAGTTAGAATTTCCAGATTTACAAAAAAGTCTCAAAATTATATCCAAAGGCATAAATAAAAAGATTGCTGCGCCTCTTTTTCTTACTCGTAAACACATAGAGACCTCAACCGACGTATTTCCCATTGAATTTTTAGAAATGAAAGAAAGCCACCTGCTTCTTTACGGAGAAGACCTTTTGAGCCCGCTGGAAATAAACCCCGCCAATATAAAGCTATTTTGCGAAGAACAGATTAAAGGCAAACTGATTAGAATCAGACAGGCCTATTTAGAAATAGGTTTAAAGAGAAAGGGTATAGAGGCCCTGCTGAAAGAATCCCTCACCTCGCTTACTCCTGTCTTTCGCAATCTAATCAGACTAAAAGGCAAAACCCCGCCGGTAAAAAGGGAAGAAATCTACAGGCAGCTTTGCGCTGAATTTAATTTAGACAGCGATGCCTTTCTGGCGATTCTTCGTGATAGCAAGAACGATGAAAAGATAGGCACGCAGGATGTAGAGGTCTTTTTTGAAAGATACATCGCTCAGATACAGAAGCTGGCTATTGCCGTTGACCAATTATGAGGTTCACACACAAGAAAATTGCCTTCGGCAATAACTTTGGTGCAATTTTCAGTGGTTGGAAGACTTCTTCTATGCTTTTTCAAATTCCATACCATAAATTAATCTTCGCATTATTAATCGGGTTCTTTTGTTTTTCTTCTTTGCTTTTAGCCCAAGACATCGATTTTCCTCAGCCGCAAGGTTTTATCAATGATTTTGCTAATTTAATTACTCTTGAAGATTTCCAGAAATTGAATGCCCTGGCAGGTGCTTTAGAGCAAAAGACTACTGCTGAGATAGCCATAGTCACTTTAAAGACCACCAAGCCATACGATATCCAGGATTACTCAGTAAGGCTATTTGAAAAATGGAAGATTGGTAAAGCCGGTAAAGACAACGGTATCTTGCTATTAGTGGCTGCGCAAGACAAGAAGGTCTGGATAACCACCGGCTATGGATTAGAAGGCGCTATACCTGATGCCGAGGCAAGCAAAGTCTATCGCAATACCATTGTTCCCTATTTTAAAAAAGGAGAATTCTCTAAAGGAATTCTTGCCGGCAGTATCGTCCTTGTGGATTTAGCGGCCCGTGAGTATAATGTTAGCATAGAAGATTTACCAAATTTAACTAAAACATACGTGCAACCGGTCCAGAAATCGCCCCTGGCCTCCTTTATTGAAGGCCTGTTTACGCTGTTATTCTTTGTCCTTTTCTTCGGCTTTCGCCTGGGTCTATTTGGCTTTTTACTTTTTGGCACAGGCAGAAGAAGGGGAGGGCATTGGTACGGAGGAGGCCTGAGTGGCACTTCCGGTGGTTTTGGCGGCGGTTTCGGAGGGTTTGGCGGTGGCTTTACTGGCGGCGGTGGTGCCGGTGGCGGATGGTAGAAACAAAAGGAAGAAGGAAGGAGGAGGTATAGATGAAGAAAGGCCTGTTAATTTTGATTGTAGTTGTATTCCTTGTTCTCGGTCTGGGTGGTTGGTTCATCCGGGGGCTCAATTATGTGGTCATTTTGGATGAAAACATCAATCAGGCCTGGGCCCAGGTAGAAAATCAACTGCAAAGGAGAAATGATCTTGTCCCTAATCTGGTGAATACTGTAAAGGGCTATGCTAGTCACGAGAGAGGATTATTTACCGAGGTTACAAAATTGCGCAGTCAGTGGGCGGGTGCGGCAACCCGCGGTGAAAAAATTACTGCAGCCAACGAAATGGGAGGGGTGCTTTCGCGGCTTCTTCTGGTTGCCGAAAATTACCCTGAATTAAAAGCCAATCAGAACTTCTTAAACCTGCAAAGCCAATTAGAAGGAACAGAAAATAGAATCGCTGTAGAAAGACGGCGTTACAATGAAACAGTAATGGTCTTTAATGCTTACAAACGCACAGTATTTGGCAGTCTCTTTGCCAGCATACGCGGTTTAACTAAACCGGCAGAATATTTTGAAGCAGAAGAAGGAGCCAGAAAGGTTCCGGAAGTAAAATTCTAAATCTTAAAGAAGGGGGGAGGAAAGAAAATGGGATGGTTTATTGGTCTGGTAGGAATTTTCTGGATTACCATAGGAATATTCGGCTTAGTAGCAACTAAAAGGGCGGCCTTGGCGTTGAGTAATTTAATAAAAAATACTCGGCGTCAAACCTTAGGATTGGTAGGTTTAATTTTTGGCGTGCTACTTTTAATCTCAGCTTCTTCAACAAGAGAAGCCTGGTTTGTGCTGACACTGGGTATTATTACCTGCCTGAAAGGTGCAACAACTGTCTTAATGTCCGAGCAAAAATTGAAGGCAGTGTGCGAGTGGTGGTTGAGCGCGCCGGAAATTGTTCATAAGGGGTGGGCGGCTTTGGTGTTAGTTTTAGGTGTGGTTATGTTTTATATAATTTAAGAAATCGCAAGATGCGCGCTGTAATTCAAAGAGTAACAAAGGGTTCTGTAGCAGTAAATAATAAAGTAAGGGCTAGTATAAACAGGGGTCTAGTAATCCTTTTAGGAATAGAAAAAGGCGATACCTCTTCTGAGGCAGAGTTTCTGGCTAAAAAGATTAAACAGTTGCGCATCTTTAACGACCAGAACAGAAAGATGAACCTGTGTGCAGAAGAAGCAGGAGCAGAACTACTTGTTGTTTCACAATTTACTTTATGCGCAAACTTACTTGGCGGCCGACGTCCAAGTTTTGATCAAGCACAGACCCCAGAGTTAGCCGAAAAGTTATATCTTGAATTTATCCGGTATTTGAAAGATTCACAGGTGAAGGTTGAGCAAGGGGTCTTTAAAGAGTATATGAGCGTGCACATTGAGAACGATGGCCCGGTGACTTTCATCTTAGATAGTAAGAAATGAATAAAGAAGTAATCAGGACTATAATTCTGAAGTGCCTGGGATTTAAAAAGGGCGAACACGTGCTCATCGTTTGCGATGATAAATTGCAAACACTAGCCCAGAGATTTTATAAAACCGCGCAGGCACAAGGCGCAGAATCTGTTCTTTTGGCGATGTCTGCGCGCAAGATGCACGGCCAAGAACCGCCTGAAGAAGTAGCTTCGGCCTTAAAGGCAACGGACATAGCAATTCTTTTAACTTCAATGTCTCTTTCTCATACGCAAGCGCGCAAAGAGGCCTCGCTAAAATCTGGCACAAGGATTGCCAGTCTTCCGGGGATAACCGCGGAAATCCTGAACAGGTCAATTAAACTGGATTACGCTTGTTTAAAAAGGGAAGTAGAGAAGCTAACAAATCGCTTAACTAAAGGGAAAAGAATAGAGGTATATACAGATAAAGGGACACATCTGGTGATGTCCATTGAAGGCAGGCAAGGATTTGCGGATGACGGCTTGTATACCAAACCCGGTGCCTTTGGAAACTTGCCAGCCGGCGAAGCCTGTATCGCGCCTTGTGAGGGGAAAACTTCTGGTTGTTTAGTAGTCGATGGAAGTATGCCTCTTCTGGGAAGGCTTAAACGGCCGATAAAGATAACTATTAAAGACGGCCTGATTCAAAATATGCCGCTTCCTAAAATCGCTTCTTTAATTAAACCTCTGGGTAGATGCGCCTTAAATATCGCTGAATTTGGCATTGGCTTAAATCCCAAGGCAAAGGTAACAGGAAATGTGTTAGAAGATGAAAAGGCAAGGCAGACTGCACATCTGGCTATTGGCGATAACAGGTCTTTTGGCGGCAAAGTAGCCTGTCCCTGCCAC
Source organism: uncultured Planctomycetia bacterium (assembly GCA_964514265.1). Taxonomy (GTDB): domain Bacteria; phylum Omnitrophota; class Gorgyraeia; order JAFGHF01; family JAFGHF01; genus CAZEQA01. Next base: position 5,704 of record CAZEQA010000106.1, read on the forward strand.
CTGGACTTTGT
>CAZEQA010000107.1:0-5710 GCA_964514265.1 uncultured Planctomycetia bacterium
TAAGGGTAGAATTAAAGAGATCCTGGTTGAAAGCGGCCATCCCGTGGAATTTGGACAGGTCCTCTTTCGCCTAGAACCAATATCTTAGGGAACGATGTTCTCAAAAATCCTGATTGCCAATCGAGGAGAGATAGCGCTACGTATTATCCGCGCCTGTAAGGAGTTAGGCATACGCAGCGTAGCAGTCTATTCTGAACCCGATATCAATTCTTTACATGTGCGTTTTGCCGACGAGGCCATTTGTATTGGTGCGGCAACGCCTGCCCAAAGTTATCTTAGTATCCCCAGCATTATCAGTGCAGCTGAAATTAGCGATGTGGAGGCTATCCATCCCGGTTATGGTTTCCTATCGGAAAACGCCCACTTTGCAGAAATCTGTCAATCCTGCAATATTACCTTTATTGGACCTAATCCTGAGGTAATGAGATTGATGGGTGATAAACTTGAGGCTAAAGCAACTGTGCGGAAAATAGGAATACCGATTGTGCCGGGAAGTGAAAAAGCAGTTAAAGACAAAGACGAAGCCATCAAGATTGTCCAGCGAATGAAATACCCGGTGATTATCAAGGCGGCAGCGGGCGGGGGTGGAAAGGGAATGCGCATATGTCATAATGACGGACGACTTGTCAGCGCCCTTCTTACTGCCCAGGCTGAGGCAGAGGCAGCCTTTGGCAAACCCGACGTCTATATAGAAAAGTATTTTTCCAGGCCCCGGCATATAGAGTTCCAGATTCTTGCAGACAATTTTGGTCATGCCGTTCATTTAGGAGAACGAGATTGTACAATTCAGAGGCGTCATCAGAAATTAATCGAGGAGTCGCCTTCAGCAGCAATCGATGCTAAATTACGCAAACGTATGGGAGAGGCAGCCCTCAAGGTCGCAAGGTGCGTCAATTATAATAATGCAGGGACAATAGAATTCTTGCTTGATGAAAAAAATAACTTTTATTTTTTAGAAATGAATGCCCGCATTCAGGTTGAGCACGGAGTTACTGAAATGGTTACAGATATAGACTTAGTCAAGCAACAGATCAGACTTGCGGCAGGTGAAAAATTGCGTCTCAATCAAGATGATATTAAGATTAACGGTTGGGCAATAGAATGCCGCATTAACGCAGAAGACCCCAATAACAACTTTGCCCCTTTTCCGGGAAAAATTGAGACCTATAATACTCCTGGCGGTCGCGGTGTACGTATTGATACATGTGTCTACCAGAATTACCAAATTTTACCATATTATGATTCGCTGATCGCTAAACTGATTACTTACGGAAAGACCCGTTCCGAAGCCATTAAGATTATGCTGCGGGCGTTAGAAGAATATACAGCCGAACCGATAAAAACTACTGCACCTTTTTGCCGAGACGTATTAAACGATGTTCGCTTCTTAAGAGGAAAGGTCTATACAGATTTTGTGGATATTTTGACTGCTGAAAAGCAAAAAGAGGCAGAGAGAAAGTGAGGTAGGGAAATGAGGGTATTTGGTGTGGTCGTAGTTTTTATTTGCACTTTGGCCTTTGCTATTGCCGGAGGCTTTTTAGTCGCTTTTTCATTTAATTTATTTACCTTGCAAAATCTAACCGACTTCTTGCGCGAGACTTTCCAGGTTCAAGACATCCGTTTAATTATCGGCGGTATGGGGTTTCTTCTATTTATCGCCAGCATCTTCATTGCCCAGATAACCCTGGGAAAAATGCAAAGGGAGAAGACCATCGCCTTTGATAATCCCGATGGACGAGTGACTGTCTCTCTTTCGGCAATAGAAGATTTTGTTAGGCGCTTGTCCTCGAGCATGAGTGAAATAAAAGATTTACGCAGCAATGTTGTTGCCGGAAAAAAAGGAATAGAAATCAATACGCGAATTAGCCTATGGGCCGATGCCAACATCCCGCAAACCACCGAAAGCATTCAGGCCATAATTAAGAATCGCATTCAAGAGATACTGGGCATTGAGGAACCTATTGTGGTGCGTGTCCATATAGGAAAGATTGTCCAAAAGGAAAAGGGGCGTTTGAAAAAGAAAGAAAAGGAAGGGGCAGAGGAAAGACCCGGGCCTTTCCGGGGAAGCATTGAATATGGAAAGGATTAGCAGGATGAAAAAGAGGGTTGCTGTTTTAACCGGTGGCGGGGATTGCCCAGGAATCAACCCCGTAATCAGGGCAATAGTAAGAAAGGCCTTAAAGGAAAACTACGAAGTTGTGGGTATTAAAAACGGATGGAAAGGCCTAATTGAAAAAGATACTTTGGGCCTTGACCTCGGTTCCGTCTCGGGAATATTGCCTAAAGGGGGAACAATCCTGGGTACTTCCCGAACCAATCCTTACAAAAATGAAGAAGATGTGCAAAGGGTTAAAGAAAATTTTCAATCCTTGAAGATCGATGCCTTGATCGCTATAGGCGGAGAAGATACTTTAAGCGTAGCTCATAAGTTGTATAAAGAGGGATTAAATATTATAGGCATACCCAAGACTATTGATAATGACATTTCGGCCACAGATAGAACATTCGGTTTTGATACTGCCGTAAACATTGCCACCGAGGCCATTGATAGGATTCATACTACAGCCGAATCTCATCACCGCGTAATGGTAATAGAGGTTATGGGACGGCATTCCGGTTGGATTGGACTTGAAGCGGGCATCGCTGGAGGCGCTGATGCGATTTTGCTGCCCGAGTTTCCCGTCGATATTGAAGAGATATGCAGCTTGATAAAGAAGCGCCATAATCGCGGTAAGACCTTTAGCATTGTAGTTGTAGCCGAAGGAGCAAAACTTAAGAAGGGAAAAGAAGCACTGCAAGAGGAAAAACTTGATGCCTTTGGCCACGTAAGATTAGGTGGCTTTGGGCAGATTTTAGGTAAGGAAATTGAGAAGCACACCGGATTTGAAACAAGGGTCACAGTATTAGGACACGTTCAGCGGGGAGGCACTCCTACTGCTTATGATCGAGTTTTAGGGACTCGTTATGGGGTTAAAGCCATGGAACTGGTTATAGAGGGAAAATTTGGCCAGATGACCAGCCTTCAAGGCAATAATATTACCTCTGTTTCTTTAGAAAAAGCAGTAGGCGCTCTCAAGATTGTACCTCGCGAACTTTATGACATTGCGAAGATTTTCTTTGGCTAATGATCGCTATAACCCTGGCCTTAGGGGTGAGGTTCCATCCCAATTATTAGCAACAGTCAAGGAACCTCACCCCAAGAAGCAGCACAAGCGAAGCCAAAAGCTTAATCCCGAAAGATATACTTTCATAATTCCTTTTTATCCACAGGGATAGGCCCTCCTAATCCCTTTAATCCTAAAGGATAGACCTTCGTAATTCCTTTTAAACGAAGGGTCTAACCCTAAAGGGTAGACCATCCTATTCCTTTTTAAGGATGGGTCTAAAGGAGGGGTCTTAACGAAAGGTCTAAAGCCAAAAAGGAAAGAGAATGAAAGAACAAATTGTCTCTATTTTAAACGAAGGCATTGCAGTCAAAGAAAGACTTTGTCAAGATGAATTAGTTGCCTCAATCGGCAATTTAGTGGAATTGGTAGTTACCTCTTTAAAAAACGGCGGTAAGGTAATTTTGTTTGGCAATGGCGGCAGCGCGGCTGAGGCGCAACACATCGCTGCAGAATTAGTAGGGAGATTTACTCAAGAAAGAAAGGCCCTTGCCTCTTTAGCCTTGAATTGCAATGCCTCTAACCTTACTGCTATTGGCAATGACTACGGATTTGAGCAAATCTTTGCCCGTCAAATAGAGGCCGTAGGCAACAATAAAGATTTAGCAATTGGAATATCTACAAGCGGAAGATCTCCTAATGTTCTTAATGGTATATCTTGCGCTAAAGGAATGGGGATGAAGACCGCAGCACTCAGCGGCGAAAAGGACACCAAACTTGCAACGATGGTAGATGTAGCGATTTGCGTTCCTTCTAAAAACACTGCGCGCATCCAAGAAGCCCATCTTACTATTGGCCATATTATTTGTGAATTAGCAGAACAGGCTTTTTTGCATTGATTAAAGATAAGATTAAAAAGTTAAGAGAGCTAAAAGATATAGTAGCCGCCTCTAAAAAAAGAGGAAAAAAGATTATCTTTACCAATGGCTGTTTTGATATCCTTCATTTAGGCCATATCAAATATTTAGAAAAGGCTTCGCTCTTAGGAGACAAACTTATAGTTGCCATCAATAGCGACGCCTCTGTACACAGAATAAAAGGAAACAGGCGTCCCCTATTTCCTGAACAAGAAAGAGCTGCCTTAGTTGCTGCCCTGGGTTGCGTGGATTATGTAATCATCTTTGCGCAACCTACTCCCTTACATCTCATTAAGACCCTCAAGCCCGATGTGTTGGTTAAAGGAGGGGATTGGCGCACAAAACATATTGTCGGAAAAGACTTTATCGGATCCTATGGCGGTAAAGTCATTTCCGCAAATTTTGTTAAAGGTTATTCTACCAGCTCAATAATTGCTAGGATAAGAAGAGATACTTGACATTAAAAATGTCAAGTATCAAGTACTCATTTGAAAAATAATTTATTGAGAATTATCGACGCTAATCTGAATCGGTCTCGCGAGGGCTTAAGAGTTTGCGAAGAAATTGCCAGATTTGTGCTCGAAGATACAAGATTAACCGGCAAGTTTAAAAAGATAAGGCATAAAATCTCCCGCACAATTAAAGAATTTCCCGCAATCTCCAAAACACTCCTTGAATGTAGAAATAGCCAGGCTGATGTTGGAAGAAAGGTCTTGAGTAAGTCCGGGCGGAAAAACTACAAAGATGTATTTTCTGCCAACATTCAAAGAGTAAAAGAATCTCTCAGGGTTTTGGAAGAATTTTCCAGTATATTTAACCAACCTTTAAGTAATAATTTTGCTCAGTTGCGCTTTCAGGTTTATGAGTTGGAACAAAAGACAATTGCGAGATTTTAGGAATTATGAAAGTATATCCTTTGGGATTATACCTTTCATTAAATAGGAATTATGAAAGTATATCCTTTGGGATTATATGTAATTTTAGATGAAGAGGTCTTAGCTTCCCGCGGTGATAGCATTGACATTGTGGAGATTGCCCGCAGGGCCGTTTTAGGAGGAGCCGATATCCTGCAACTTCGAGCAAAGAGTTTGCCAGACCGCCAGATTCTAAAGATTGGGCGGGCTATTAATAATCTGGCTCAAAAAAACGAAACTCTTTTTTTGCTTAATGACCGCGCTGAGCTGGCGCGCATTATTGGCAGTGATGGAGTGCATTTAGGTCAAGAAGATTTACCTGTGAAAGATGCACGCAAGATTTTAGGTAAAAATAAGATCATCGGTCTCTCCACACACAGCGTTTTCCAGGCCCAAGAAGCAGCCAGGCAAGGGGCAGATTATCTTGCCATTGGGCCTATATTTGCTACAACTACAAAACCTAAATTAACTCCTTTAACGGCAAAAATAATTCCCAAGATTAGAGACAAAGTCAAGATTCCTTTTGTGGTGGTGGGAGGAATAAACCTGACAAATCTTAGCCAGGTCTTAGCAAGCGGGGCAGAAAGTGTTGCTGTATGCAGTGCCATTATTACCGCTCAAGATGTTTTGAGCACTACGAAGGAGTTCAGGCAAAGGTTATATCAAAAGGGGTCCAAAAGGGGTCAGGCGCTTTTTATATTGTGAGGTGTTTTTAGTGAGCGAGCATTAGCAATTTTTTGGCATTTGACTTTTTAGGGCTTACAGCGAGTGAGTG
>CAZEQA010000108.1:0-5699 GCA_964514265.1 uncultured Planctomycetia bacterium
GTTTTAACGCATACATGCAACAAACAGCGGAACAGTATCCATTCGCATTCTCATCACGCGAGCCCACACATTGAATCATCGCAACGCTCTTTGGCTCTTTCCCATCAGTGGGCCTTAAAAGCTTACCCCTGGTAGGGCCGTCTATATCTAAGAGCCTTGCCAGCTGAAACTGAGTAATAACATTACCGTAGCGGCCATATCCATATTCAGTCTTTGGAGCAGGATTATATTCATCAAAACCTGTAGCCACAATAATGGCGCCCACTTTTAACTCTATTGCCTTAGGCTGCTGCCCAAAATCTATTGCTTGAGCAGGGCATATTTCCTGACATAGCCCACAAGAACCTTTCTGAAAATAAAGGCAATTTTGGGCGTCTATAACAGCTTTTCTGGGTATTGCCTGATCATAAGGTATGTATATTGCTTTACGCTTGCCTAAACCTCTTGAATATTCATTGTCAATCACCTTTGTAGGACATTTTTCAATGCATATCCCGCAGCCAGTGCATTTTTTTTCATCAACGTATCTGGGTTTTTGATTAACTACAACGCTGAAATTACCTATATGGCCTTCTACATTTGTTACCTCTGAATTAGTCAATAGATGTATCTTTGGATGGATATTAGCATACGCAGTCTTAGGAGCTAATATGCAAGGAGCACAGTCATTTGTAGGAAAAACTTTATAAAGTAATGCCATTTTCCCTCCAATAGTCGGCAGTCGTTCTACAAGGTGTACCTTATATCCTTTGTCCGCTAAATCTAATGAGGCTTCTAATCCGGCTACTCCTCCCCCAATAACTAAAACTGACGAATTAACCTTTACAGCAACCTTTGGAATTATCCGTTTTAAGCGCATTCTTTTTACAGCTTGCTCGATAAGCCTCTTGGAATTCTCTAAGGCCTGTTCTTTGTCAACTTTATTTGGACTGCCGTACATAGTCCATTTTCTAATGTCAATTAAATCTACAAATGCAGGATCTATTCCTAATTTCTGCCCGCATCGTTGAAAAGTCATCAAATGCAAACTAGGATCACAGGCAACAACAACAATCCTGTTTAAGTCGTTATCTTTTATGGCATTCTGAATAGCAACCTGCCCTTCTTCGGAACAGGAAAATTTATTATCAGTAACAAAAACAACGTCTTGAAGTCCGCTTGAATATTTAAGCAGGGCATCTATATCTACACCGCCGGCAATATTCTTGCCGCAATGACAAATAAAAACTCCTATGCGTTTTTCCTTTTTATCCTGTGACATTCTTAAACACCGGTTTTCTCAAATATATCATTAACTGCCCGGGCCGCCTCGGCAACAGCTGTAACTACTTGTTTTACCGAATGGTCAGTTACATCGCCGACTGCGTATACGCCGTCAATATTCGTCCGTCCATTTTCGTCAACAATAATATAACCTTTTTTGTTTATTTTTATTCCGGCTTTCTCCGCCAATTGGCTATTGGGGGTTTCTTCTAATTGAAGAAATACCCCATCGGTATCTATTTCTCTTATTTCTTGAGTTTTCTTATCAAATAAAACAACGCTTTTTATCTTGATATCCCCTCTCAGTTCTTTTACTTCCACATTATTTAAAATCTCCGCTTTCTTTCCTGCTAATCTCTCTATCAGAATCTTCTCTGCCTCTATTCGCGGTCTTAAACATATCAAAACCACCGATGATGCCGATTCAGCCAGATATAGCGCAACTTCCGCCGCCGGGCTGGCTTCGCCTATCACGGTTACCCTTTTATTTCTAAAAAAGGCGCTATCACATACCGCACAATAGCTAACCCCTTTACCGCGTAGTTCATTTTCACCCTGAACACCAAGCTTCTTCGGATGTCTTCCCGAAGCAATAATTACATAATCAGCCGTATATGTAGATTTATCTGTTTCTACTATTCTTTCTTTATTTCCAAAATTCAAATTATTGACTTTTTCAAATTGACGTATTTCGATTTCTGGTTTTTTACATTGCCCAACCATTCTCTCAACTAAACTCCTGCCGCTAATGCCTTCGTTAAAACCTGGATAATCTTCTAATAAAGGAATTTCTGCAGCTAAACCTCCCGGAATATTTTCCTCGAAAACTAATACCTTTAGACCGTAATAACCAGCATATATTCCCGCGCTAAGGCCTGCCGGGCCCGCCCCTATTACGATTAAATCTCTATGCTCCATTTTTAACCCGCTATTTTTTGATATTGTCTCTCAAAAACTTATTTACCTATTATAAAATTCCCCGAAAGCGCTTTCAGCTGCTAACGCTATCGGCTCCCTGCCCGGATCGGGAGACAATTCCGGCTGACCAGCACATCTCAAAGTAGTCAAATCTAAAACATTCAAGCCACACCTTATTGCCATGGCGATCACATCAATGTGCTTTACCGGGCATTCGGCATCGCTAACAATTTGGCCGCCTATTAACTTCTGGCTTTTTTTGTCAAATATCAGCTTCACCACATAAGGTTTTCGCTCTCGCATCATGGAATGTTCGCTGATAGACTTTTCTTTCGCTGTAACTACCTCGATACCCTCCTTTTTAGCCTCCAGTTCGGTGACGCCTGCACCTGCTATAGATTTATCAAAGAATTTGGTGCAAAAAGCATTAATTAAAGGCGGGAATTTTATGTTAAAGCCCAAAATATTCTTAGCTATCACTCTGCCTGCAATCACCGCATTCGGACGTAACTGGCCAAGTACAGGCTTACCCGTAACATGACTTTGGTATTCTACAAGATCTCCACCAGCGTATATATCGGGGTCTGAGGTTTGCAAATATTCGTCAACCTTTAAACCAAGCTCACCCAGCTCTAACCCGGCATCTTTAGCTAATTCCACATTACAGCGTGCGCCTGCGGAGACAACAACCATGTCTGCTTTTGCTTCTTCACCTGAGGCCAGGGTTACGCTTTCCACATTCCCTTTTCCGTTAATCGCGGTTACTTTCTGATTTAACTTTAGTTGTACTCCTTTTCCCTCCATATAGACCTGTACTTCTTCGGCTATATCCGGATCCAAAACATTCGGCATAATATTCCTGAGCATTTCCACAAGCGTAACCTTTAGCCCCTGGCGGGAAAGTAAATAGGCCTTTTCAATCCCTATTGCACCCGCCCCTAAAAGAATAACATCTCTAACCCGTTTAGAATTTACCCAATTGAGAATATTAACCGCATCACCGCTCGTACGAAGTGTAAATACTCCCGGCAAACCAATTCCTGGGATAGGAGGCATAACAGGCTTTGCGCCAACAGCTAAAACAAGTTTATCGTAAGGATAAATATTTCCGTCGGCTGTAGTAACTACTCTTTTCTCCCTATCTATCCCTACTGCTGTTACGTTTACCAATCTTATTCCTCTTTCCGTAAATATATTATCATCCTTATAGGAAGGATCTACCATTACATCACCGCAACAAATATAAGGAGTTGCACATCTTGTCAATAAGCCCTTTTCCTGCGGCTCCCGAATTATAGTTACCTCAAGAGAAGGTTTTAACTTTTTTAGCATTAGAGCGGCAAGCGCACCGCATCCGGAACATCCAATAGAAACCACTCTCTTTGTCTGGGTCACTTCGTTCTCCTAATTCTATTATCTTCTGCAAACTCCGTCATCTGAACAGGGCGGTTTATCGCATCGTTCAGTTCTTCCGCAACATGTTTTTCCCGAGGAAGGACTATTATTCTTATAGTCCGTAGCATAGAATCCTTTTCCCTTGAAAATTATTCCCACCCCTGCACCAATAAGTCTTTTTATTCCCTTTCCGCATTTGGGGCATTTTTTAAGCGGCTCTTCGGTCATCTTCTGGAGTTTTTCAAATTTATAACCACAAGATTCACATAAATATTCGTATGTCGGCATATTTCACCTCGTCTTGAATAAAAATATAAAAAGCCCTGCCAATACCATACCAGAACAAAGAACCTGCCCCATAGTAAAAGGCCCTAATATAAATCCTAACTGGGCGTCCGGTTCTCGAAAAAATTCAATGAAAAATCTTAAGACCCCATAACCGATAAGATACAAAGAAAAAATAAAACCATTAGAATATTTAACTTTTCTTAAGCTCCAAAGAACTATAAAGAGGAAAATTCCTTCAAAGAATGCCTCATAAAGCTGTGAAGGATGCCGAAGCTGATGGGTTAAATCTAAAGGAAAATACATCCCCCAAGAAACATTAGTTACACGGCCATAGAGTTCGCCGTTGATAAAGTTAGCTAATCTTCCAAAAGTATATCCTAAAGGAACAGCGGGACTAAAAAAATCAGCAACTCGCCAGAAATTTATCTTATTTTTGTAGCAAAAAAGAATGCAGGCAACTACTACACCGCACAATCCGCCATGGTAGGACATTCCATAGATACCGGTGTAATGAAATCCACCGGAGAAATCAAAAGGAGAAATTATTCTTAACGGGTTGGCAATAAAATATTTGAGGTCATAGAATAAAATATACCCTAATCTACCTCCGATTAAAACACCAAAGATTGCCCAAGAAATAAAATCAGTGATAATCTTTTTTGTATATTCAAAATTCTCTCGCTTAATTCTATAAAGTAATAAAAAATAAACAATAAGAAATGTCACTACATACATCAATCCATACCAACGAATTTCTAAAGGCCCTATGGAAAAAGCAATTGGATTTATATGCTCTGGAATATGCGACCAAATAGAAACTTCTCTCATAGACTATGCCTACCGCCTATTTTTTGATGTAATCTCAATTTAAATTTCTCCAATAGATTTAGAATAATCTATAATTAGTCTTCCTCTTAAATGGTCTATTTCATGTTGCAAAACCCTTGCAAGGAGCCCTTTTGCTTTAATTTCCACAGTTTGCCCCTTTTCATTTAACCCTTTTATAATTACTTCATAAGGCCTCTCTATATCAACCCCTAAATCAGGCACGCTCAAACAACCTTCTTTCATATTATCTGCACCTTTTGCCTTAAGAATTACCGGATTGGCTAATTTGATAATTTCTCCCTCAACCTCCGCCACAATCAATCTTTCAAGAACCCCAATTTGCGGAGCGGCCAGGCCTATACCAGCAAAATGCTTCATGGTAAAAAGCATATTTGTAAAAAGCTTAATCTCTTTTTCTGTAACCTTTTCTATCGGCTGACATTGCTTTCTTAACAGCTTATCGGGGTATTTTTTAATCACTAACGGTTCCATATTATCTAGTTAAAATTGAGTTGACTACCATAAAACCAGCGGCAGCTAAAGTAGTATAAGCAAATATTTTTTTAAGGCGTAAGGGCTCTGTCTTAATAGAAATCTTACCACCTAAGAAACCACCCAAAGCTGCAACACAAGCTAACGGAACAGCCCAAACAGGGTTAAAGTCGCCCGCAATATTATGACCAGCAAACCCCATCAAAGCTGTTACGGCGACCATAGCAGAAGATGTTCCAATGGCTATTTTCATAGGAACACCACAAGCCAATACCATTAACGGTATCTTAAAGCTTCCTCCCGAAATCCCAAGCATTCCAGCAAAAAAACCCACTAATGCTGTAATAGGAATAGCCATCCAAAGATTTACTCTATAATCATATCCTCCAAAAGAACGATTCCAATAGCCAAACTGCTTTTTACCATTGTTAATATGCTCCTTAACCGGCTTTAACATAAAAAAAGCTGCTACTATTAAAAGAACAGCGAAAAGAAATTTTAAATGGCATCCTACA
>CAZEQA010000109.1:0-5696 GCA_964514265.1 uncultured Planctomycetia bacterium
GTAAAAGTTTTAGTGATCCTGAGAAAGAACTTACTCCCGAAGATTCAGAGTACATCAAGAAATTACAAAGAGAAATAAAAAGGGCTGAGGAGAATATTCCTAAGCTAATTGATGTTAGTGATCCCAAAAAGACAGAGCAAGGTTTAGCTAAATTGGTTTTAACCCTGGTTGAATTAATCAGAAGATTGATGGAGAAGGAAGCCTTTAGAAGGGTAAAGAGAGGAACATTACCTAAGGCAGAAATCCAAAAATTGGGATTAAGCCTTAAGGCAGTAAAGAAGAAGATAAAAGAGGTTCAGACAATCTTTGGTATCGAAGATGAAGAGTTAAATTTAGACTTAGGTCCTTTAGGAAATTTGATGTAGGAGGAGATTATGCCTGAGAAGAAAGAGCTTAAAATAAACTGCTCAATATTTCAGAAGCAAGAGCCACTGATAGAAGATATTACTGATAAAATTAATAAGGCCAAAGGAGTAAAAGAGAAGGCAGGATTTGCTGAAAGATTACAAGAGGAAGCGGGCGTGCTTCTTTCTTGCACGGATTTTAATCATAAAAGTTCAGATTGCAAAAATTGCCATTTCATTGCAAATTTACGCAAGAAAACAGCAGACTTAATTATAAAAGCAAAAAAGTTGGCATAATAAGAGGGGTGAAAAATGGCTAAATCACAAGTAGGAAGTGCGCTTGATACTACCAATTTGGCAGATATCTTAGAAAGGGTTTTAGATAAAGGCATTGTTATTGCTGGAGATATTAAAATTCAAATTGCTGATATCGACCTTCTTACTATCAAAATAAGACTCTTGGTTGCTTCAGTAGATAAGGCTATGGAGATGGGTATAAACTGGTGGCAGCAGGATTCTTTTTTGTCTTCAAAGGCAAAAGAGGCAGAAACAGAAAAAGAAATAGGAGAACTTAAATCAGAGGTTAAAAAATTAAAAAGCAAAGCATAGAAATGGAAATAAAAGATATTACAGAAATAGCAAAAAAAGAATTAGTAGAACTTACAAAATTTAGTTCTCCAACTGTAATAGGGGTTAATAAAGAAGGAAATATATGGCATATTACTGTAGAAATAATAGAAAAACCTTCCCCAGCAATTAATTTAGAGCTTCTCGGAATTTATGATATCCGAATAGATGCTTCTGGAGACTTTTTGGGTTATGAAAAGATGCGGATGAGAAAGCGTGGCGATATCCAAAAAGGGTAGATATGAGAACCCTTATTTATGTCCCCATTATCCACACAAGCGCCGACCTTGGCTCTTTAGCAAAAGATGTAACTAAAAGAGGCATCGCGGAGTTAGGAGAACAGCTCTGGCAAGAACATAAAAAGACAGTTGAGGGCTTTTGGGATGCTATAGCAGAGTATTTTGATTCTATTAATGTCTCTAAGATGAAAATATATCAGGATGGGATGGTAGCGGAAGGAGAGATAGGGGAAAAGATAGTTGAAGAAGGTATAAAATCAGGAAGTAAAAATTATGAATTAGTCTCAAGGCTCCTCCAGAGAGGGGCTGTTTTAGTTAAGACAGAGGATTTTAATCTGGTTAAAGAAGAACTCGATAGGTTGCGTGGTATAACAGGCGCGAAGTCAAGATGTAAGAAACTAATCGCATTTATAAAATATAAATTCACCAAAAATAGACTTTTAGACAAAAGAGATAATTTTATTGCCAAAAGGGTAGATAAGACCTTAAAACACAGCGAAAAAGGAATCCTTTTTATTGGGGCATATCACGATATCAAAAAGAGACTTCCTAAAAATATTCATATCAGGGAAATAAAAGATGTAGAAAAAATAAAAGAATACCAGCAGTTACTTCCTTTTTTCAATAAGCATAAGGAACGTTTTGCAGAATTAAGTGAATATCTTGTTTCCAAAGTAGAGACATAGATGAGTTTATTTGAAGAAATAAGAAAGATTGTTTGTGAACAATTAAGGGCGAAAACCCGAGAGGTAAAAGCAGAAACATCAATTATCAATGACTCGGAAGTAAATTTTATTGATAGGGTAGAATTAATCATGACCCTGGAAGCAAAATTTAACATAGAGATACCCGATGAGGATGCTGACGAGATGAAGACGGTGGGCGATGTAGTAAGCTACATTGAAAACAAAATTAAACAACTTCCAAAAAGCAAAGAGGAATAAAAGGAGTGTGATGTCGTAATGTTTAAATTAAACCTAAACTCAAAAGTTTTACCAAGAGTCTTTTGGCCAAGCATTATTATTTTATTAATTGGATGTACTTCTTTTTACATACTTAAAGAAAAGGAGAAGGCATTAAGGATAAATACACAAAAACAATTGGTTGAGACTATCGGGGAGAAAAGAAAAGTTGAGAACGAGCTTATAGTAACAGTTAAGGCTAAAGAGATATTGGAAAAGGAAATAGAAGAGAAGGAACACCAGATAAAACTTGTTTTAGATAAATTGGAGAAAGAAATAATTTCAAGGCGCATAGCAGAGATTCAGTTGGTCCTAGCTACGAAAGAAAAAAGGACTTTAAGGACAAGACTGAGGCAGCTTACTGAAACACCAGAGACTATTGAATTAGAGAAGGTTGTGGTTAAGGCTGCACCCGTATTAGTTGCTAAGGTTTTAATGGTGAATAAAGAACAGGCTTTTATTGTAGTAGATTTAGGCAGAGAAGATAATTTAAGGATAGGAGATACCTTGTCAGTTTACCGCAGCGGTGAATTCATTGGTAGAGCGGAAGTAGAGAGGGTGCAAGAAAAGGTCTCAGCAGCAGCTATATTGCCCCAATGGCAAGATGTAGAATTTGAAGAAAACGATGAGGTGAGGCAGATATGAGACTAAAACTTTTAATAATTCTATTATCTGGGCTTATGCTCATTAACCGGGCAGAAGCCCAAGAGCCAACAGAAGAATCTCAAGTTGCAGTTAAAGCAGTTAAAAGTGGCACAAGAATAGTGATTTCAACTTCTGGTTTCGCTAATTTTACTTCTTATTGGTTAGATGATGCACCTAAATTAGCAGTTGAGTTTAAATCAGGAAATGTAGTAAGTAAGATAGATAAGGAAGTTATTGTGAATCGAGGTGTGATAAAAAGGATAACTAGCAGTTATTTTGGAAGGAGCCAAGAAGGGCCACTTAAGTCATTAACCTTTGAGCTTACTCAAAAGGTGCCATACAAAATCTGGCAAGAAGATAGTGTTATTGTGTTAGATATTCGAGCACCTTTGGAAAGGCCTGTATTTTTTACTGGCGAAAAGGAACTTTTTGTCGGAAAGGAGACTAGCGAGGCAATAAGTAAAAGATTGGAAGCAATGGATGCTGTGCTGATGCAGGTAGCGGAAGGCGAAGCTCCCTTAGAGATTCCTGAGGCACCTTTAGAACCTCCTAAGGCAAAGGCAATTGCCGAGACCTTGGAAGAAGTCAGTAAAGCTGAAGAGGAAGTCGTTTTGCCTGAAGCCGTGGTTCTTCCAGCAGAAGAACCTGCTCTTGCTATGGAGAGAAAAACTATGGTAAGGATGATACTTTGGCTTGTGGGATTAGTCTTAGTTTCCAGTTTAGGATTTTTAACCCGGCGTAGATACAGATTAAATATAACCCAGGAGTTCAAAAGACTTAAATCAGAATTGGATGAAAGAGATAAGCAACTAGAGCATGAAAGGGTTATTCGCAAGGCAGTGGAGGAAACTTCATTGCAAAGAGAAAAAGAGTACCAGCACTTAAAGGATAGTCTTATTAAAAAAGGATTACTGAAGAGAGAGTTATCGCCTGAGGAAAAAGAAAGACCCTGGGTTCCCGGAAAGTCACAAGAAAGAAGACAATTTCCCAGATTAGGTTTAAGCCGGGATTATAGTAGAACCATAATTTTAAGAATTGAATCCCAAAATAGGCCCGAGAGTTTAAAATCTTTTGCCAAGAATATTAGTTCTGATGGGCTATGTTTTGAGACAAAAGAAGAATTTCAGGAAAAAGACCCAGTAAATTTAAGATTATTCTTTTATGGAGATATAGTTCCAATAATGAAAATTCAAGCGTATATCAAGTGGAAAAGAGAAACTACGCCAATTAATTATTATGGGGTTTCTTTCGATTTGTTAGAGGAGAAAGATAAGTTAAAGCTCAACAATTATATACAATCAAAGATAGGCGAAACCACGACAGAGAAAACATGAATGAAGGTCTATTCTGCGAAATGCAAAGCTAAGAAAGAAATGACGGATATCGAAGAGATATACGCAACAAAAAGCTACCGTATTATCGAAGGCAGATGCAAAAGTTGTGGTAAAAAGCTCCATGAAATTTTAGAAAAGAAGAAGAAATAGGTTTATGTCAGAAAAAAAGATAATAGAGGTCGAGGCTAAATCACCTCAAGAAGCTATTGCCATAGCCCTTAAGAAATTAGGGGCTAAAAAAAATGAGGTAGAGGTAAAGATATTGAATGAGGAAAACAAAGGTCTTTTTGGTATGGAAGGCTCCAAAAAGGCCAAAGTCAAAGTAAGACTGAAGGGAAGAAGTGACCTGGAGTGCTGACTCTGGCATGCGATTTAGTGACATAATGGCAAAAAAGGCAAAAATAAATCCAGAAATATCTGAGATCTTATGCCCGACCTGTAATAAGAGCGATTTGACTATATTTAGAAGAGACAGAGTTTCTAAAGAGATCTATCTTAATCATTGTAAATGTGAGAACTGTGGCCAGCTTTTTACATATAAGGTTGACAAAAAGAACAATCCTATTAAAGAATTAGAAAATGGAATCTGAGAATCAAGGTATTAAATGTAAAACATTCTGGGACACTGAGGCAGTCATTAGAAAGGTCGAGCCTAAAATAGAAGAAGCAAGAAGTAATAAAGAAAGGCGATACTATGCCCAAGATATTTTAGTTGAGATGGAATCTCTTTTGTCATGTCCAAATTATAATACTGGGGATCCCGATTGCATAAGTTGCCGTTCTATTTCACGCAGATATTTCGAACAATATGAATATTTAGCTAAGGACAAAAGACCGAGAAGCGTTGTTAAGAGATAGGAGATTCTTATGTTTAAGCGAAAGAATAAATTAAAAACACAAGAAGGAGTTAAAGAAAAGGTCCTTGATATCGAAGCCAAAATGGAGGGGAATCTTAAGTTTAACACCCCCACTAACTTGAGGATAAACGGCAGCTTTGTTGGCGAATTAGAAACAAAAGGAACCTTAATTATAGGAGAGAAAGCGGATGTAAAGGCCAAGGTAATCAAAGGAGAGAACATAATAATAGCAGGAAAGATAAACAGCAATATTGTAAGTACTAAATGCCTGGAACTTTCTTCTTCAGCGAAAGTGACTGGCAATATTAAAGCCCCGATATTAGTTGTTAAACAAGGTGCGATGTTGAAAGGCCACTGCCGAGTATCTGTTGAGGAGGAAAAGGACGAACCAAGAGTGAGTTCTAAAAAGAAGAAATGACAGGTTTCCTCTAACCCCCCTTCTAGCCCCCTTCTACACCCTCTCTTTTACATACTATTTAGTATTATGTAGTCTCCTTATTATTAGTGTTATGTGTGTAAATTGATGAGAGTGATATTTTAACTCTAAGCAAAGAAATAGGTTCTCCTATTGAACATACCCGCGATCTATTCAAGAGATTAGTAGATAAAGGACTTCTTGAAAAGGTTAAAGTGATAGAAGTTCGCGATAAAGTATCTGCTTGCGCTATTTTAGCGGAATGGCAAAGGG
>CAZEQA010000110.1:0-4376 GCA_964514265.1 uncultured Planctomycetia bacterium
TCCTGTGATTCAGACATCATTACTTCCCAGGGTTCCATATTGGCTTCTCTTCGTGAAACATATGCAAGGTCTACTTCCATTCCTGAATTACCTACAGAAGCCATCTCGCTTGTGGAACAGGTAAGTCCGGCTGCACCCATATCTTTAATCCCTACAATATACCCTGTAGCCAAAGCTTCTAAAGTAGCCTCAATTAAGCATTTCTCAGTAAAGGGGTCTCCTATCTGAACTGTAGGCCTTTTTTCTTCACCTTCTTTAAATTCATGTGAGGCCAAGACACTACAACCGCCAATGCCATCTTTACCAGTACTTGAACCTACATATATAATAGAATTGTCGCAACCTGTGGCTTGAGCTCGAGCTAATTTATCTTTCTCGGCAATACCAATACTCATTGCATTAACCAAGCAGTTACCATTATAACTCTCGCCAAAATATATCTCTCCGCCTACAGTGGGCACACCAAGGCAATTGCCATAAAATTGAATTCCATCTACTACGCCACGTAAAAGATATCGATTATAGGCCTGAGCCAAAGGACCAAACCTTAAAGAGTTCAAAGACGCTATCGGCCTTGCGCCAGCAGTAAAGATATCCCTGATAATTCCTCCTACACCCGTAGCCGCGCCTTGCTTTGGCTCAACCTGCGAGGGATGATTATGGCTTTCCATCTTAAAGATGATAGCTAAGTCATCAACAATAATTCCCCCAGAATCTTCACCAATAAGACTTTGATACTTTCCTTTTTTGGGCAAAAGTTTAAGCCAATTACGAGAACGCGGGTATCCACAGTGTTCTGACCATTCCACAGAGAACATCGCCAGTTCCACAGGTGAAGGCTCCCGCTGTAAAATATCCAGAATCTTTTGATATTCTTCGTCCTTTAAACCCAAACTTTTATAAACCTCGGTTTTTACCATTTTACCGCTTATTTTTAAGCCACCCGGCTATTGACTTAAAGATTAACGAGCCTTCTTCAGAGCCTAATATTTCTTCAGAACTCCTCTCTGGGTGAGGCATCATACCCAGGACGTTGCCTTCTTTATTTATGATTCCAGCGATATTTGCTAAGGCACCATTGGGATTGGACTCTTTATTAACAATCCCATCTTGATTACAATAGCGGAAAGCAACCTGTTTGTTTCTCTCTAATTTTTTTAATCCGTCCTTATCAATATAGTAGTTACCTTCGTTGTGGGCTATTGGTATTTTTAAAATTTGGTTTCTATTGCAAAGATTGGTAAAAGGTGTCTTATTGTTTTCAGTTTTTACATAGACATATTTACAAATAAAATGAAGGTTTTTATTTCTTAACATTGCTCCGGGCAAAAGCCCTGCTTCAAGCAAGATTTGAAACCCATTGCAAATTCCAATCACCAGGCCTCCTCTTTGAGCAAAGCGAGAAACTTGCTTCATTATTGGCGAAAATCTGGCTATTGCCCCTGTCCTGAGATAGTCTCCGTAACTAAAGCCTCCCGGCAATATGATGCAATCAAAGTCATTTAACCTTATATTCTTATGCCAGATGTACTCAACCGGCTGATTGAGGATATCCTTAACCACATAAAAGCAATCTTGGTCGCAGTTAGAACCTGGAAAAACTATGACACCAAATCTCATTTTGCCTCTTTAATTTTGAAATGATAGTCTTCTATTATCGGATTAGCTAACAGCTTCTGGCACATTTCATCAAGCTTTTGTTTGGCCTTTTTCTTGTCCTTGGAGCTTAGTTTAATAGTAACTAATTTACCAACACGAACCTCTTCTAAATTTTGATAGCCTAATGACTCTAAAGCATGCTTGATAGTCAAACCCTGGGGATCAGATACGGTCTTTTTTAAGGTAATATAAATTTCTGCTTCTAACATTTTTTACTCCCATTCTATTGTACTTGGTGGCTTAGATGAAATATCGTATACCACACGATTTATACCTTTGACTTCATTAATAATGCGGTTAGAAATCCTTTCTAATAATTCATGGGGCAATTTCGCCCAGTGGGCTGTCATTGCATCCTCACTCGTAACTGCTCTTATAGCCACAACATTCTCATATGTCCTCTCGTCTCCCATAACCCCCACAGTCTTTATAGGAAGGAGCACACAAAATGATTGCCAAAGTTTACGATATAGTTTTGCTTTCTTTATCTCATCAATCAAAATCCAGTCAGCTTCACGAAGTATATCAAGCCTTTCTTCAGTTACAGCTCCTATAATCCGAACCGCAAGTCCAGGACCCGGAAAGGGCTGGCGGTAAATTATTTCTTGAGGCAGGCTTAATTCCTTGCCAACAAGTCTAACCTCATCCTTAAATAACTCCTTGAGTGGCTCGATTAATTCGAAACTCAAGTGTGGCGGCAGACCGCCAACATTGTGGTGTGTCTTTATAGTTGCAGAAGGTTCTCCAAGGGCGGAGCGCGATTCAATTACATCAGGGTATAGTGTGCCTTGAGCAAAAAACTTTATCTTTTTTCCCATCTTTTTCGTTTCTCTCTCAAAAACCTTTATAAACGATCTTCCAATTATTTTGCGTTTAGTTTCGGGATTCTTAATACTTCTTAATGCATTTAAAAAAGTATCCTTCGCATTAACAACTTTTATATTCATGCGATAATGTCTCTTGAATCTTTCCTTAATAAGCCCTGCCTCATCCTTTCGTAGTAGGCCATTATCAATAAATACTGCAATTAAATTCTTGCCAATCGCTTTATGAAGCAATGCGGCTAATACAGAAGAGTCAACACCTCCGCTTAATGCACAAAGTACCTTTTCATTGCCCACCCTGTTTTTAATTGTGCTTATCGTGTCTTTAACAAATGAGTGCATATTCCAACTGGGTTTATTGCCTGCTATATCAAAAATAAAATTCTTTAAAATAGCCTTGCCTTTTGGCGTATGCACTACCTCGGGGTGGAACTGTACCCCATAAAACTTCTTATCTTTATTCTCCATTGCTGCGATAAGGCAATTGCCGGTTGAGCCGATTATCCTAAAACCGCAAGGTAAAGTTGTAACCTTATCACCATGACTCATCCATACTATCTCTTTTGAGCCCAAACCCTTGAACAGGTCTTTTCTTGATTTAACCTTAAGAGCTGCTCTTCCATATTCTCTTGCACCGGATTTAGAAACTCTACCGCCCAAAATCTTAGCCATAACCTGTGCCCCATAACAAATACCAAGAATAGGAATGCCTAAATTAAAAATATCTCTGTCACATACCGGGCTTTTCTTTAAAGTGACGCTCGCCGGCCCACCTGAGAGAATAATGGCCTTTGGCGCTTTAGACAGAAGTTGCCCAGCAGTAGTATCATAAGCGAGTATCTCGGAATATACTCCACACTCCCTTACCCTGCGTGCAATAAGGTGTGTATATTGCGAACCAAAATCCAAAATAGCTACCCCGCCTTTACGCATTCTCTCTCACCTGTATATTCCTGTATGGATTTAACGGAAAAATCGCCTTTTAGTATAGACTCTATTCCATTGACAGCTGCCTGTGCGCCCTGAATCGTTGTTATGCACGATATGCCATGCATAACGGCTGCACTTCTCATTGGTTTCATATCGGACTGGCCTCTGGCACCTGAAGGAGTATTTATAATTAATCCTATCTTGCCATTTTTAATAAGATCTAAAAAGTCTATACTTCCTTCTCCAATCTTTCTGACTACCTGACAATTTATGTTATTGGAATTAAGCACCTTCGCTGTGCCGTCTGTAGCAATAATATCAAACCCCATATCGTAAAGCTTCTTAGCAATAAAAATAATGTTTCTTTTATCATCGTTTTTGACGCTTATAAATATTTTCCCTTTTTTGGGAAGCCTGCTATTTGCTGCAAGCTGTGACTTGTAAAATGCTATGCCAAAGGATGAGTTTATTCCCATTACTTCACCTGTGGATTTCATCTCAGGGCCTAATATGATATCAACGCCAGAAAATCTTGAAAAAGGCAATACAGACTCTTTAACAGATATATGGTTTACCTTTTTCTCTTCTAAAAATCCGAGCTCAGATAGTTTTTTCCCAGTCATAACCTTAGCTGCTATTTTTGCCAAGGGAACCCCTGTTGCCTTGCTTACAAAAGGCACTGTTCTTGAGGCTCTGGGATTAACTTCAAGAACATATACGGTATCGTTTTTAACAGCGAATTGTATATTTAAGAGTCCCCTTACGCTTAATTCTTTTGATATAGCATAGGTATATTCTCGTATGGTATTAATAGTATCGTCGTTTAAGGTATGGGGAGGTAAAACACAGGCTGAATCTCCTGAATGAATGCCTGCCTCTTCTATATGTTCCATGATTCCGCCTATTACTGTAGTCTCGCCATCGGACACCGCATCAACATCTACTTCAACTGCGCCTTCTAAA
>CAZEQA010000110.1:4386-5646 GCA_964514265.1 uncultured Planctomycetia bacterium
TATCAGAACGGGGCGTTCCTCTGAAGTATCTTCTGCTTCTTTAATGAACTCATCGAGAGATTTTTCATTATAAACTATTTTCATTGCCCTGCCACCGAGCACATACGATGGCCTTACGAGAACAGGATATCCTATACGCTTGGCAATCCTCTCGGCGTCTTCTTTTGACCTCGCAGAACCATTTGGCGGCTGGTTAAGTCTTAGCTTTTTTATAAGCCTGGCAAATTTATCCCTGTCCTCAGCCCTATCTATCGATTTACAGGATGTACCAATTATAGGAACACCTGCATTTTCTAACTTTCTTGCTAAATTAAGCGGCGTCTGACCGCCAAACTGAACTATTACACCATAGGGTTTTTCTTTATCGACAATATTCATAACATCTTCAAAGGCCAGTGGCTCAAAATAGAGCTTATCGGATGTATCATAATCTGTCGAAACTGTCTCAGGATTTGAATTGACCATAATCGTTTCAAACCCCAACTCTCTAAGTGCAAAAGATGCGTGGCAACAACAGTAATCAAACTCGATCCCCTGTCCAATTCTATTTGGCCCACCGCCAAGTATCATTATCTTCTTCTTATCTGATTTTCTGATTTCGTCCTCTTTTTCATAGGTTGAATAATAGTAAGGGGTAAAAGCCTCAAATTCCGCCGCACAGGTATCTACCAGTTTAAACGTCGCCTCAATGCCTTCTTTTCTTCTTATTTTCCTTACTGATCGCTCATCAGAACCTATTAGTCCTGCAATCTGTACATCACTAAAACCATATTGCTTTGCTTTGAGCAACAACTCTCTGATTACCGGTTTCTGGTTACCGGCTACTGTTATTTCTTTCTCAAGCTCAACAATATCTTCTATATTGCTTATGAACCAGGGGTCTATGCTGGTTATGTGCGAAACTTCTTTTACGCTCATACCTTTCTGCAATGCATACTTGATATAAAATATCCTTGATGCATTTGGTTCTTTCAGCCTAAGCATAAGCTTCTCGTCCGAAATCTCTGTATAATCAAGTTTATTATCCAGACCTGCATGACTTATCTCTAAACCACGAAGCCCTTTCTGAAGAGCTTCTTTAAAGGTCCTGCCAATGGCCATTGTTTCTCCCACCGATTTCATCGATATGCCTAAAACATCTTTTGCTTCCGGAAATTTCTCAAAGGTAAATCTTGGAATTTTCACCACGCAATAGTCTATTGTGGGCTCAAATGATGCGGGTGTTTCTTTAGTAATGTCATTTCTTATTTCATCGAGGGT
>CAZEQA010000111.1:0-5512 GCA_964514265.1 uncultured Planctomycetia bacterium
TTGGCAGATGTTTCTAAAGGCTGATGTTAGGATGTTAATCTTCAAGTTGGGATATCCCTTCTTAAAACCAACACCTTTTAAAAATTTTTCCCTCGACTGCGCTTGGGATAAATTGGTCGCCGCCGTATAAAATAAAGGAATTTTTTAGAGAATTTTTGCGATCCTCCTACGCCATAGAAGAATCTTCATAGAGGATATGCTTCGGAGGACATGGGTTGAGGATGCTAATGTGCAGTGGCTCGCTTTGCCGCTACCCAAAGCGAGCCACTGCACAGCAAGCCGAATAGCAGCCGATAAAGCAACCACGAGGCCGCCGGCCTAGGCGGCCGTCGAGTGAGCCCCGCCCCCAGGCGGGACGAACGGCGCATACACTACTCACGTAGTCCAGACATATATGTCGGGACGGTGCATTATTACCTCTTACATTGCCGCCAACTCAACCTGAAAAGCTGTGAAAAAGAACGGTTTAGCCAACTTGTAGAGAACAAACCAAGGGTCATCCGAAGGTTACGGTTACTCGAGACGGCACTAGAGCTATTAAGAAGGTTAAGGGATTGCGAATAAAGGTGTTAGATAAAATTTATATAAAAAGACGTTTTTTAAAATAATTATGGAAAAAGAGATAAGATTAAAATCTATAGGAATAATTCATACACCATATAAGGAGCCAAAAGGAATACCGATTCAAGGTAAATTTGAGAAGGATATTACCGGCCGAGCTGAGATATTTCCAGAGTACCAAGAAGGGCTGAAAGATATTGAAGGATTTTCGCATATTGTATTAATCTATTACTTTAATAGGTCTAAAGATGAGAAGCTCATCAGCAGACCCTTCCTTGAAGATGAACCACATGGAATATTTGCTATAAGGAGCCCTCATAGGCCAAATCATATCGGATTTTCTATCGTAAAAATAAGAAAGGTTAAGGGCAATGTTGTTACTTTTTCAGAAGTAGATATATTGGATGGTACGCCTTTGTTAGATATTAAGCCATATGTTTCACACTTCGATTCAAGGGAGAATGTAAAAAATGGCTGGCTTGATAAGCATTTCGAAACGGGTAAGATACCAAAGCGAGCAAAGTTAAAATAGGAAAGGAGGCAACCCATGCCAGAGTTTGGAAGTCCGTTTTCAGGATTGGCAAAAGAACGAAAGGTTACAAAGGAAGAATTAATTCGCGCTATCAGATTTATGATTGCAGCAGAATATGAAGCAATCCAGCTTTATATGCAGCTTGCCGAATCAACTGATAATAAGTTGGCGCAAGAAGTTTTAAAAGATATTGCGGATGAAGAAAGGGTGCATGCTGGCGAGTTTTTGAGGCTCTTGAAACAGCTTGCGCCTGATGAAGAGAAATTTTATGCCGAGGGAGCCAGGGAGGTAGAAGAAGAAATAGAGAAACATGGCAAAAGCTAATATAAAGAAATATTATAGATGCTCACAATGTTATAGGCAGACCGAGCAAGATAAAATATGCGTTATTAATAGTAAACCAGTTTGCCTAATCTGTCTATACGGCAAACATAAGCCATTCAAGATTTACCCGGTAGGTGTGGTGAAGAACGAACTTAAGCGTGCCGAAAAGGGTTTTGGCATTTCTGGTAAAGAGGGGATATCGCGCATAGAGTTATTTGAATCACAGAAACCTTTCTTATATAAATTGGAAGAAGAAAAAATTATTACTGTCATATATTACCTTCATGAGACTAATTCAATAAAATCTGTTTTCAAAAGAGGTCTGGATGGCAAAAAAGTAGGGGTTTTTGCCTCACGCACTCCTTACAGGTTATCTAAGATTGGTATCCAGGATGTTAAGCTACTAGAAGTAAGAGGCACAACTCTTTATGTTGAAGGTTTGGATGCTATAAATAATACGCCGATCCTTGATATCAAAATGAGATGGAGTGCCTTTAAGGATAGATAGTGACAATCCCGGGTTGACCCGTCTAAAATAAAATTTACAGAGATACACCCGCTTCTCCCGAATTAATAGAAGATATTTTTGTAAATATTTATCGGATTAACTATCTCCAAAGTTAAAAGAAAATCTACTTGACAGAAAAAAAGTAGTGATGTATACTTTAATTGGGAGTGAGAACCATTCTCAATAACAAGGAGGAAAGATGTCAGGGGGTTTTGGAAGAGGGCCGGTATGGTGGCATAGCAGATTTAGAGGATATGGCTACAGGCTGACTCTATCAAGACAGGCAATATTGGATGTTTTGGGTAGAACCTTAAAACATTTAAGTGCCGAGGAAATATACCTGCAGGTGCATAAGATTTATCCCAGTAGCGGACTTTCTACGGTTTACCGGACCTTAGAGCTGCTTGTAGAGGTTGGTTTGGTATTTAAGTTTGATTTTGGAGATGGCCGCGCTCGGTATGAACTAATTAGAGGCGAGGAAGGGCAAAGCCAATACCATCATCATCTGGTATGTGTGAATTGCAATAGGGTTATCAATTACACTGATTTTATTGAAGACGAGATAGAGTTATTAAAAAAAACTGAGAAAGGCCTTTCTAGTAAATATAATTTTAAGATTCTGAAACATATTATTCAATTTCATGGGTTATGTGATAAGTGTAGAGGGAAAGAGTAACAATATATTTTTTTAATTGTTAATGGGAATAGTTCTCATTAGCATTAATGAAAAGGAGGTGATTAAGATGCCAGGCGGAGATGGAACAGGCCCATTTTGGCAAGGTCAAAGAGGAGGCCGGGGTAGATTTGGAAGAGGTCGCGGTAGAGGAAGAATGTATCAAGGGCAGACTTCTTTTTCAGGCCAAGCGCCCCAATATCCTACCCAGCCTGTTCCAAAAGAGCAGGAATCGAAATTACTTAAACAACAGTCCCGGCAGCTTAAACAGCAACTGGATGTAATTCTCAAGCAGATTGAAGAGGTGGAAAAAAGAAGTAAACAAGAGCCGCAACCGCAAAACCTTAGGAATTTAAAGGCTTTTATCGATGAATCAAAATGTACGGCTTGCAGCGTGTGCGCAAATGTTTGCCCTCAAGGCGCAATTATGATTAATAATTTGGCGAGAATCGATACAACACTATGTATAGGCTGTGGTGTCTGTGTTGGCGCATGTCCTAATAAAGCAATTTTCTTAAGACGGGTATAAACATGATAATATCAGTTGCCAGTGGAAAAGGCGGAACAGGAAAAACTACCATAGCGGTAAATCTTGCATTCTCCATAAATGAGGGAGTGCACAGTTTTTGGATTGTGATGCGGAAGAGCCTAACGCCCATATTTTTTTAAAGCCTGCCATAAAGGAAACCAAGAAAGTTTCTATTCCTGTGGCTGCGATGATTCGCGCAAGTACGCTGATATGAAAAAGGAGAGTTTGGCGGTTGGTATTTCCAGCAAGTTATTTAAACTATTCATAGATTAGAGGGATTATTTTATGCAAAAAATGACCGAGCAGCAAAAAATTGAGAAAAAGAGAATTGAACAGGATAGATGCCTTAAGGAGCGCATGTCCTGCATAAAATACAAAATTATTGTAATCAGTGGGAAAGGTGGAGTCGGTAAGACTACGCTTGCAGTTAATTTAGCGTATGGATTGGCCAGCAAGGGAAATAGGGTCGGTATTTTAGATGTTGATATTCACGGGCCCAATATTGCCAAGATGCTAGGGATTGAAGGGGAAAAACTTGGCGGTTCAGAAGCGGGCATCGAACCCGTACGGGTCTTATCTGGTTTAAAAGCTGTAAGCCTTGCTTTAT
The DNA here is from genome assembly GCA_964514265.1 of uncultured Planctomycetia bacterium. GTDB lineage: Bacteria > Omnitrophota > Gorgyraeia > JAFGHF01 > JAFGHF01 > CAZEQA01. The sequence goes on from CAZEQA010000111.1 coordinate 3,735, forward strand.
TGTTGGAAGATAAGGATCAACCTGTTATTTGGCGCGGGCCGCTAAAGATGATAACTATAAAGCAGTTTTTAGCTGATGTTAACTGGGGCGAGCTTGATTACTTAATAGTGGATTCCCCGCCGGGAACAGGTGATGAACCGTTGAGCGTATGTCAGCTTATTCCGGAAATAAACGGAGCGATTGTGGTGACTACTCCGCAGGATGTGGCTATTTTAGACTCAAGAAAGAGCGTTGTATTCGCAAAAGAGCTTAAAATGCCTGTTATCGGAATTGTTGAGAATATGAGCGGTTTTATATGCCCGCACTGCAAAAAAGAGATAGATCTATTCGGAACCGGCGGAGGCGAAAAATCCGCCCATGATCTAAAAGTACCGTTTTTGGGGAGAATCCCCATTGAACCTGAAATGGTAAAGCATGGAGATTCGGGGAAGCCTTTTATTCATTTTAAAAGGCAAAGTCAGACAGCAAACATTATGGATGAGATAATAAATCGCGTTATCGCTTACGTGAAAAGCAATGAGAGATAGCAAAATCTGTAAATGGTTTTATGTCTGCCCGCTTAAAAGTTTTTTTGAACAATGTATATTAAATGAAAAGTGGCTTGAAGATTATTGCCGTAGTGATTATTTGCGCTGCGTGAGATATAAAATGGAAGAAGAAGGTATGTATCATCCTGATAATATGATGCCTGACGGAACAATTGAGGAGCGGCTTAGTGAGCGGAAAAACATATAAATATATTTATGGGCCTGTGCCTTCATGGAGATTGGGTAGTTCTTTGGGAATAGACCCGCTTTCGCAGAGCGAAAAAGTTTGCACATTTGATTGCGTATATTGCCAGATAGGGAAGACCAATCTTTTAACTGACAAGCGGGATGTGTTTGTTAGGGTTAGCGATATTGTGGAAGAAATTGATAGCCTGCCGCGTTTGGAAATAGACTACATAACATTTTCCGGGGCGGGTGAACCTACCTTAGCGAAAAATTTGGGACAGATGATAAAGGCGTTGAAAAAGATCAGGAACGAGAAAATAGCGGTTTTAACAAATTCGTCATTGATGCACAGAAAAGACGTCCAAGAAGACCTATCTTTGGCCGATTTCATAGTTGCCAAATTGGACGCGTCCACACAAAGTATTTTTAAATTAGTCAATCAGCCGATGGATGCCGTCAAAATCGGCACCATTATTAAAGCGATAAAAGATTTCAAAAGTTGTTATCTTGGAAAATTGGCGCTGCAGATTATGTTTATGGCAGAGAATAAAAAGCACGCGAAAGAGATTGCGGAAATAACGCGGAAAATTGAACCTGATGAGGTTCAGATAAACACGCCCTTAAGACCGTGTAAGGTAAGGCCTTTACCTAAACAGGAATTGGATGAAATAAAACAGCGTTTCGAAGGTTTAAATGTTATATCTGTTTATGAAGCCGAAATAAAGAAGGTTGAGCCGGTAAGTGAAGAAAATACACTAAAGAGAAGAGGGAAAATTTAAGGCTTTAATGAAAATTATTGTTATATGTCTGGCTATATTGGTGTTGGCCATTTTTATGGCAATGGTAGGACGAGGGGGAGGCAATTTTTATGTTCCGGTATTAATCGCTGCCGGAGCGTCAATGAATGTAGCGGCAACAAGCGCGCAGTTGATTTTAATGACGACGGCTCTGGTGGCCACTTTTGTTTTTCATACCTATAAGACCGTTGACTGGAAACTTGCGCTGGTAATAGACCCCCCGACAGATATTATGGCGTTTATCGGCGGTTATTTAGCGCATTATTTT
>CAZEQA010000112.1:0-1726 GCA_964514265.1 uncultured Planctomycetia bacterium
TTATTTCTCTAATAGGAATAAGTTTCATCCTGGCAATCAAATCACGCGTCTCTTGCGAAGGGGGAGTATAGCTCCTACCATATCCGGGTGTATACTTTACCAGAGGCCTGCGAAAAGGCCTACCTGACTCCATCGCATATCCTAAGGCATGCCCTGTTCCCGAATCAGGAACACCACAGACTAAATCTACCTCTATATCCCGGTCGCGTCTGGCGAGAAGTCGTCCGGACCTCTCCCGCACCATCTCTACATTTATTCCCTCGTAGCTGGAAGCAGGAAAACCGGTATATATCCAGAGAAAGGCACAGATCTGATTTGTCTCACTTCCCCTCCGGCGCGAGACCACGCCCTGCTCGTTCATCAATATTATCTCTCCCGGTTGAAGATATTTCACTATCTCAAACTCGCTATTCGGAAAGGCAGTGGTTTCCGTTGTTACTGCCCAGGCATCCTGCTTTCTTCCCACTACAAGAGGGCTATATCCCAATCTATCTCTGGCAGCATAAATCCCTTCTTTATTCAACAATAAAAGCGAACAGGAGCCATCGATAACCGCAAACATCTTCTCTATCCCGTCTACTATATCTCTTCCTTGACCGATCAACTTGGCAACCAGTTCCGTCACATTAACCGAATCTTTGCTTACTTCGCTAAAAGATATTCCTTTCTTTAATAACTTTGTTGCTAACTCCTGCGCATTTTCAACCAGGCCGTTTGTCACTATACAAAAGGGGCCAAACTTGGAACGTAGATATATCGGCTGCTCTTCAAAGGCGCTAATCACGCCAATGCCCTTATTGCCTTTAATCTTTTTATATTCGTCATAGAATTTTGATTTAAACTGGCTCTGGTTTATGCTATGTATCTGGCGCAGGAAATCTTCTCCTAAAACTGCCATGCCGCCATATTCAGTTCCCAGATGCGAATGATAATCTGTCCCACAAAATAAAGTTTCTGCACAATCTTCTTGAGAAACCACCCCAAAGATTCCACTCATTTTCTACCTCCTGTGCTGCCTGATAGGGCCGGGTAAGATGTAACTACAAATTCCTTTTGAGCTTTCAGCTTTGCCTGCCCGGCGAAGCCTTAGGCGTTGAGCGGGAGCTGTAAGCTAAACGTTTTATTTCTTTTTGTCACAGATGAAGCAAATGCTTGGCAATCTCAAAATAGATAATTAAGGCAGTTATATCAACTACGGTCGAGATGAAAGGACCCGCTGCGACTGCCGGATCAATCTTAATCTTTTTTAATAACAACGGTAGAAGTGAGCCGGTTAAGGTCGCCATAATAATAGTAACTGCTAAGGTAAGACCCACGGCAAAACTCACAAGTAGATTTTTCTGCAATAAAAGTGCTCTACCCACCCCAAGTACTCCCAGCATAATTCCCAAAACTAAGCCCAGCGCTATTTCTCTACGCATAACCTTAAACACCTGATTAATTCCTACTTCGCCCGTAGCGAGCCCACGGATAATAGTAGTGCTAGATTGGGTTCCAGCATTACCAGCTGTATTGAGCAGCATAGGAATAAAGAAGGACAACGCCACTACCGCCTCTAAGGCAAAACCATAGTGTTTCAGGATTTGTCCAGAAAATTGAACGGCTGCAAGTAAAATTAGCAGCCAAACTATCCGGCGTTTGACAAGGGTAAAGAAACCCGTGTCAAAATATGGATCTTCTGGCGTAAGCATAGCCGCCATCTTATAAATGTCTTCGGTGTTTTCAT
>CAZEQA010000112.1:1736-2094 GCA_964514265.1 uncultured Planctomycetia bacterium
CTCTAACTACATCGAGGATATCGTCCACTGTAACTATCCCTACAAGTTTTTTATCTTTATCTATTACGGGAAGAACGAGTAAATTATATTTGCGCACCGTCTTGGCCACTTCCTCCTGGTCCTGATCTGCGTGCACCTTGATTACTCTTTTATGCATAATCTTTTTTATAGGCAGGTCTTCTTTAGCTAGAAATATGTCCTGAAGTGAGACGGATCCTATTAACCGGTTCTCCTGGTCGGTAACATAGGTATAATCAATTGTCTCTTTTTTGGGAGCAGCTTGCCTGATCAGCTCTGAGGCCTGAGATACAGTAAGTTCGGGCGTTAAAGAGACATATTCGGTGGTCATTATACTTCC
>CAZEQA010000112.1:2104-5407 GCA_964514265.1 uncultured Planctomycetia bacterium
TGGATATTTAAGCAACTTCTCTACGTCTTTGCGTTCAGTTTCGCTCATCAGGTTAAGGAATTTATTGGCCACATCGTCCGGCAGGCTGCTAAGAAGATCCGCTCTTTCGTCCGGAGACATCTCATTTAAAAGGTAACTGGAGAGGTCTTTTTCAAGTTTATCTAAAAGCTCGAATTGCTCGTATTCGTCTAATTCATCAAAGACCTCAGTCATCTTTTCTTTGTCAATGCGGCTGATCAGGGCAATCTGTTCTTTTGTATCTAAATCAAAGAGGACATCAGCGATATCAGCGGGGTGCATCTCTTTCATAGCTTCGCTTAACTCTTCTTTCTTGTCTAATTTTAACAATTCCTTAATTTCAGGTATCATAATCGATGAGTGTCTCATATTAACCACCTCCACAAAACTAAGGCTAAAGCCAAGCAATAATAACCGAACAGATGGAAGCGTGTCTTACGAATAACTACGAGTAAAATTTTGAGGGCCAAAAGGCTACTGAAAAAAGAAAAAAGAAAGCCCAGGGCCATATATCTAAATTCAAAAAAGCTAAGATGAGAAAAGTCATTTATCTTAAAAAAGAGCGCTCCTAAAATGGCCGGTATCGAAGCCAACAGGGAAAACTTAAGCGCAGTTTCTTTTTGTACATTGCGAAATAGTAAAGTAGAAATGGTAAGACCCGAGCGAGACAGGCCCGGAATTACACAAAACCCCTGGACAATGCCCAATAAGAGCGCATCCGTAATTTTTAAATCGGCAAAGTTGCGCTGCGCTCTCTGCCCAAATCTCTTTGTGCAAAGTAAGATTATCCCTGTAGTAAAGAGCGGAAAAGCCAGTCTTCTTGCCGAGAAAAACATACTTTCAAAAAAGCCCTGACCAAAAATAACAACTACTGCGGTAAGTGCTGTGGCCAAAGATAGATAGGCTATAATCTTTTTATTAAGCTGCTGTTTTATGTCTCTAAACAAGAATACAATCAGCGCCAATAGAGTACCTAAGTGTAGAACAATACCCAATAAGATTTGATTTTCCTGAATCTGCAATAGTTGCTGAAAAATCACCAGATGCGCAGAACTGCTCACCGGAAAAAATTCAGTCACACCCTGGATGATTCCTAAAAAGATATATTTAATGAGCACTTGATTTATGGCGCAAAGCGACATAAATCAATCTCCTTTCTTATTCTGCTTTAGTTTGTGCGAATTAATCCCCCGCCACTTTTTTCAATCCACCACTACGAAAAGTGGTGGGGGATAAGTTCGGCCACATAACTTAGCTTCACTAACGTTCGCTAAGTTATGGCCTCACTTAATAATACCTTTTATTTTCTTTGGCCCATCTGATTAAACTCCTTACCCCTTCGGAAATAGACACCTTTGGTTGCCACTCAAGCGACTCTCGGACCTTAGCAATATCGGAAATATAAACCTTCTGATCCGAAGGCCTCCATTCGGAAAAAGAGACCTTCAGTTTCATTTGCATTTCTTTTTGTAAGAAGTCCAAAAAATCAAGTAGAGATATGGCATTGGCAGGGCCTCCTCCGATATTGAAAACGCCATGCCTTAAATCACTTTTAACAAAGGCATCAAAGGCCGGGATTAGATCCTCAACATACAAGAGATCTCTTACCTGTTTGCCATCCCCGTATATAGTTATCGGCTTACGAAGAAGGCCGGCAATAACAAACCAGGCCACCCACCCCTGGTCCGCAAAGCCAAACTGTCTTACGCCATAAGTGCAGGACATCCGAAATACCGCTGTCTTCATCCCGTAGTTATGTGCATATTCTTGAGTGTATAAATCGCCAACCAGCTTGGAAACACCATAAGGTGTATGTCCAGTGAGGTCCGTAGACATCTCTTCCGAGACACCATTTATTCCGTTATAAATATATCTGGTTTCCTTCTCAATCAAGGGAATCTTATCAACATTCTCTCCATAGACCTTATTAGTTGAGCAATAGATAAATGTGGCCTGGGGTGAACGCTGTCTCAAGACTTCCAATACATTAAGCGTGCCCAGGGCATTGATATCGAAATCTTCCCGGGGTATGCGCATCGATGAAGGAACACCCGGCTGTGCCGCCGTATGGACCACCACATCAACACCCTTACCGATTGCCTTTAAAATATCTCCTTGACTGCGCACATCCCCTTTTATCCTCTTTATATTTTTGTATTTCGCTAGATATCTCCAGTTATATTCAACGGTCTTTTTATCCACATTAAATTATTTGGAGCGTAATAGCTTATCAAAGGCAACAACCTCGGCATCGCGAAGGGCATAATACTCTGCTGTGTGGCTACCGACTAGTCCCGCTGCTCCAGTAACTAATACTTTCAAAATTCCCCCACAATTTCGTCGAGAAGATCCTTAAAGGTAACCATGCCTACGTGTCTATTTTTCTCATCCAGCAAAACCGCCACTTGCATCCTTTTTAACTGCAAGGAGAAAAAGACCTTATCGATGGAGCTTTCGCAAGATACATATAATACCGGGCGCAGACAATCCAGGACTTTTGCAAATTTATCTTTTTCATAAAGTGCATCAAATACATTGGCAAAACCAATAATATTGTATTTCTCACCTTGGTAAAGCAAAATGCGAGAAAAACCGCTTGCCTTGGACAATTCATTTAGCCGAGAAAGATTCTCCCCAGCCTCTATACTTACTATATCTTTAACGGGCATCATAATCTCTTTAGCCTTTTTGCTGCCAAATTCAAATATCCTGTAGATGATAGCACGTTCATGGGGCTTGACTGTTTCTTGTCTGCCCTCTTTAATTAATAATTTTAATTCCTCCCGGCTGACAAAAAGACTTTTTCTTGCTGTCTCTTTTCCTTTGAAAGGAAAGATGATTATCCGTGAAATGGAACCGACAAGCATAACTACAGGCCAGAAAAGAAAACTAAAGAAATGCAATATTTTAGCTATCCTGAAGGTTATTCTGTCGGCATAGAATCTTCCCACGGCCTTGGGAACGGCTTCAGCAAAAATCAAGACAACCGGGGTCATAATTACTGGAGTAAGCCAGCTGTATCCTTGACCGAGAGTAGCGGCAATAAGTACGGTAAAGATTACCGAAGAGATAACTACAGAAAGATTGGTGCCTACTAAAGTTGTACTTAAGAGCCTATCTGGATAACGCAACATCTTCTTCAGCACTACAGCCTGGGTAACTTTGCTTTGGGCCAATTGTTCCATTTTAATTCTATTTACCGAAATCACGCCCATCTCTGAGCCAGAAAAGAAGGCCTCCAGTAAAACAAAAAATGCTATAACTGTAATCGACCAGAAAATAATC
>CAZEQA010000113.1:0-5388 GCA_964514265.1 uncultured Planctomycetia bacterium
CTTAATGTACAGCCATAATCATTTAATTTTAATCCGGTTACTTTGGATATTAATTTATTTGCAATTAGAGAGGGAAGTCTTCTTGAAAAAAGCTTATCTTTTCTGTCTTTTCTCCATCCACAAACAACATCATAACCATCATCTATTTTTTCTATAAGTTTGGGTATATCTTTGGGATCGTTTTGCAGATCTCCATCCATAGAAATAATAATTTTTCCTTTTGACTGTTCAAATCCAGCTTGCAGGGCAGCAGTTTGCCCATAATTTCTTTTGAAATGAATTACCTTTACATTTTTATCAGCCTTAGCTATATCCTCCATAATTCTGTAGCTTGAATCGCAGCTATTGTCATCAATAAAAATAATTTCGTATTCGATATTTAAATCCTTTAGTACCATAGTTAATTCACTATAGAGCTTATGCATATTCTTTTCTTCATTAAATATTGGGATAAAAACTGATAAATCTTTTTCTTCCATATTTATTCTACTCCTTTTTTTAAATGTCTATTAAACCATTCCAGGGCGGCATCGGGCACCATAACATGCCCTTCTGGGTGTCGAAACAACTTTATATTATTCTCCTTACCATATAACCTATATGTTGGTTTGATTGTTTTTTGAATAATCTTTTCTGCAACTGCAGGATGAAAAAAATCATCTTGTTCACCATTAATAAAGAGGACTGCTCGGGGAGCAATCGATGCTGCAATATCTCCCATTTCTGCGGTGTTTAAGATACCTGGGATATAAACGCATGAACAGTCCAGAGTATTGGAAAACACTCCGGAAAACTGCCCAAGAATACCTGCCGCCACTGATGCCTTAACTCTTTCATCAAGAGCGGTTACAAATAGCGAAATCATTCCTCCGAGCGAGACGCCCGCAACGCCAATTTGTGTCTTCTCAACATAATCCAGGGAACTAAGAAGACTAACGGCTCTAAAACCATCATAAATAAAATCTCCTAAAACAGGTTTTCCTTTCATCAGTCCTTGCCTTATAGCATGCAACTGAGTTGCTATGCTGTCAGCTTCTATAAAAGTCCTATTGGTGAGAGCAAGAACCACATACCCATTGTTTGCTAAAAATCTACCATAAGCTTTTTCATAGGAAGTATCATCTACTGTAACACCTCTCATGCCATAGGAATGACCATGAAAGGCCACAACAGCGGGATATTTTTTGGATATATCTTTAGGATGAAACAAATATGCCGGCAAAAATGTCCCGGGTGTGGTTTCTATTATAATCTTCTCTCTGATAAAGCGGTCTGTCTCTATTACATCTTTAACCTTGTATTGGGGAACATCATATAATTTATATTTGTTTAAAGATAATAGTTCTTCCAACTTTGTTTTTAGAGATTCGGAATAAAGTTTATGCTCCTCGATATTCTGAAGATTCGGAAGGTGCGAGACATTGGGAATATATTTATACGCTTCTGGTAAAGGTTGCGAATAATTATGAGTATAATGATACTTTTTTATTAGATATTCCGGATAAAAATATCGGATGATTTCACGAGTAATGAGTTTCCTTTGCAAATAAATGCCAATTATCATAGAGGAAAGGATAATTAAAAGAACTATGATGATTTTAAAAAATTTACGTCTCATTGATGCCAATCCTATACTACACAGAAATTCTCTTATTTTTAAATTCTTAATTCAAAACTTCGCCTGCAATTTTGTTAATCGATATTCACTAATCCCACGTAACTTTCGCAAGTAAGAACGCAGCTTAATATATCCTGACCGCATACTTATAACTACGTAAATAAACAAATCATTGCATAAAATTTTGTCCAACACATATAAACAAACCTTATTCAAAAATAAGCTCTTTAAAGAATAGCCAAAAATGCTATAAATTGGAACCAAATAGTAGCAAAAGCGACTAAAATACAATACCCTGGCTTTATGCAATTTGGAATAGTTTAAAATTGTTGTACTATTATAATCTTCTCCATAAGTATTTTTGTCAAATAAGCCCATTTTCACAGCCATTTGCTCCAGGCGTGTATCTGGCAATGGATAAAATATTTGACCTCTTGGTTTTACTCTATTCTCTGCGCACATTTTTATCGTATCTAACATATGCCTCTTTTCTTCCAAAGGAACTCCAAAAATTACATCTGTCTTAATCTCCATATTATACTTTTTTAGAATTCCAAATGCTTCTTTAATTTTATTGTTAGTAACAGGCCTCAACATAACATCGTTTCTAATAAACTCATTTCCACTCTGAATTCCAAAACGAATTTCTTGGCACCCGGCTTCTTTTAACATCTTGATTGTGTCGTCCGTTACAGTTGTAGGATATGCCAAAGCACAAAAAGGCAATCCAACTGAATTACTATATAATTTGCAAAAATCTGTCAACCATAATTTATTCAATACAAATACATCATCCCCAAAATATAAAAATTTTATGGATGGATACTTTTTTAATAGCAACTCTATTTCACTAATCATAGTTTCCGGCCTTCGAAGCCTTAGGTATTTATTGTTATAGATTTTGTTTATTAAGTCATTAGCACAATAAGCACATCGAAATGGGCAGCCTCTTCCGGCCGAAACATAGGTAGAAGTTGCATTACAATGTTGTCGATCAAAGATTTCTCTATCGGGAAAAGGAAGATCGTCAAGAGGATCAATTGGCAATGGGAGTTCATTAATTATAATTTCATTTGCTCCTTTTCTATATCCCAAACCTTTGATAGTGTCCAGGGTACGAGACCCCTGTAAATATTCCAACAACTCTAATATGAAATATTCACCTTCTCCAACGCAAATGTAATCAACATCAGAATTTTTTAACGTCCCACGCGGAGATAAGGTAACATGTGTGCCTCCGCACAATAATGGAATATGCTTAAATTGTTTTTTGATATTTTTTGCACACCATTGAACAAATGGAAACATTGGTGTTGTGCAGGAAAAAGCAACCAGATCGAAACCACCAGATATACGTTGAATAATATCTTCGCTGTTTGCAAGATTACAGATATGCGCTAGTTCAACCATATGCCCTTTAGATTTTAGAATAGCTGAAAGTGAAGCAAGTCCCTCGTAATAATACCCTTGCCAATTAACATCAATACTTAAATCAGGATATATAAAAAGTACTTTCATTTACAAGTTCCTTTATCTAAACTATAAATAATTAACTAATTTCTCATGCCTTTTTTGCAACATAACATATGCTTATAGAAAAATATTTAAGAAAAGAATTCCCAAGTTTTCTATGTAAAAACTGCGTATTACAATAAATTTTAGTTAGAAGCCGCGGGCTAAATATTTCTATTATTCTGTAAGGAATGAACAAAACGGCAAAGGATTTTTCAACTTTTAATCCGCTGTCTACAAACATCTTATTCCATTTCCAGGGAAGCTGCTGGTAAAATTCTACAAAAATTGACTGTTTGCCATTTTTATCTCTCCAATCACCATGCGGCTCTGGAAAAGGAAAACTTGGATTATTTTGAAAAAACGCACCAACTAACTCACCGACATTACGGCTGCTATCCCGGGTGGCATCATTAAAGAAAATTGATCGATGGTCTGCCCTTTTTTTTAACAATTTATTTTTTATAATATCCCATAATCTCTTTAGTATATAAAAATACAGGGCGGGAAATTGAAATATGCTCTCCATATATGTAGGTACAGTACAGACCACGATGCCATCGTCCTTGAGAACCCTTTTCATTTCCATCAAAGCGGATTTCCTATTATCTATATGCTCCAGAACACTGGATGCAAAAACGCATCCGAAACTTTTTTCCTTAAACGGAAGGTTTACGGCTGAACAGCTAAGGTGGTCTATATTGTCAATACCAAGCCTTGATGTCATCTCCCTGGCACTATTTATACCTATGGTATGGGTTACCTTTGAGAAATTAAGCAGGTCAGTAGATATTATCCTGCTGCAACAGCTTGCTAAAAGTGCTGACTGAAATCCCGTGCCACAGCCTATTTCAAGAAGAGACTCCTTCCTTCTAAGGTCCATTTTATCTGCAACCAAAAGCGCTTCGAACTTTTTAAACCAGAAGTATCCAGGGAACCTCTGAAGGTCATTACAGTCTCTGTTCGCATTATCGCATATCTGCTGAGCAAATCTATCCTTTATATCATATAGAGCAGGCTTCATGTACGTAACCTATAAAATGATCTCAATTTTTCCTTTAGGAAAAATATATCTTTTTCATCAAAAAATTTTACAAAAAGAAGGATAGCAAAAAATAAAAACATCAATATGAATTTAGGTAATATGCCCAAAAGATGGTATGTGCCTCCTAGGCGCGCCAGGATAAGAACCAGGGCAATAGCAAAGGCAATCTTAGATAATTTTGATAAATTATAAGATATGTAATATATTTTCTGCGATACGATTAATACGACAGAAGCCATTATAAAATAAGTAATAGCCGTAGCATATGCGGCACCAGTTATGCCAAATAAAGGGATAGCAATAAGGTTAGCCATGATATTAAACAATGTACCACCTACGCAAATTAACATTAAATAAAAAATGCGTTTTTTTATAATCAAGGGTGTTTGCAGATAATAAAAAAGCCCGTAGAATACGTAGGCAAACACAATAATTATAGCTAAATTGGTGGAAGAAAGGTAAGATGCGGTAGAAAATGTTAATATAAGCTCCCGGGCGAACAATGAGACTACGAGAGCTATTGTAAACATTACTAGAATGAAATAATTGAATATTTTCCTGTAAATCTCACGCGCATTCTCATCAGCTGCTATTCTAAACATCATCGGCTGCCAGACCAACTGGAAAATAGTAACCGCAAAAAGAACAGCCTGTCCTATTTTAAACCCGATAGAATATAAGGCGACATCTGTCAAAGACAAAAAATATTTTATCATAAATTTATTAGCAAAATCTATGAACCAGAAACTTAACATCATAATAAAAAACGGCAAGCCCATTTTTACAATTTTTTTAAATTCATTAATATCGAAGATAAAGGTATAATGGCGGTATGTCAATAAATAAGCCAAGGTAGCTACACAAGAAACTACCGCAAATTGAGCGCTTAGCGCAGCATTTATCCCACCGTTAGTAAACTTAAGAGCTAAAAATACTGCTATCAAGGCCATAAAACTCTTTATAAAATTTACCGAGATGAATGATACCACCCGTTCTTCCAGTCTCATGATAACCGTAGGCAAAATATAGAGTATTTCACATGATGATATCAAAACGATAAATAAGATCACCGGTTTGTCTTCTGTTCCAATAAAGAATCTTAATGTGTGCCCTAAAAATAAGTATATAAATAAGCTTGCTAATAAACAGAGGGATAAATAGAAAAGTAAGACAGTCGAAGATAGCCTTTTACGAGAAACGTAATCCTCTGTTT